>CAYFLM010000127.1:0-3718 GCA_964343925.1 uncultured Methylococcus sp. | reverse complement strand
AAGAACTGAGTCAGATTCTGATTGCTCCCAGTCGGCCCACAAAGGGTTTCTCTGTGGCGCGTGAGTTTTGCGGTTTCAGTCTTAAATCATCCCCAAATAAAC
Source organism: uncultured Methylococcus sp. (assembly GCA_964343925.1). Lineage (GTDB taxonomy): Bacteria > Pseudomonadota > Gammaproteobacteria > Methylococcales > Methylococcaceae > UBA6136. Next base: position 3,616 of record CAYFLM010000127.1, on the reverse strand, counting down.
GAAGCATGCACTAACAAAGAACCTACCAAAACCACGTAAATTCAGATACCGACGTGACGTTCTCAACCACGACACTCCCTTCCACCTGATCCAATCGTTTCTCACCAATCGATCCTAGTTACTAGGATCAGGCCTATTTCTGATCCCCACAATATTCGGTATCCTGACCGCTCTTACAAACACGCTTTGGGGTAAACGTCATGGCCACTAACGAAAAAGAAACGAACAAGAAAGGTTGGGTCGATAAGATGGATCAGACCTCTCTCGGAGATCTCAGAAAGAAATTCCCCACCGCCTTCTGGGTGGTAGGTGGCATTGTGCTTGTAGCCCTTGTCTTCTGATCTACAAGAAGCCGATCCTCCCCTCTACTTCATAATGAGATAGAGGGGAATTCACAAAAAAAATCCCCACTCAAATTCAGTGCATCATCTGATGAGCCACTGACCCCCGCATACTGCACTCAAGTTTTTTATTTTGAGTGAGGTTTCCCATGAAAAGTTACTTTCTGATTGTCGTTTCAGCACTGAGCCTTGCGAACATCGACACCTTGGTCGAAGTCGCGCTATCGGCAGCACTTGAACAGCGCACACCTGAGTCCTCCCATCAGATCCTGATGAGCAGAGCGCCTGTGAAAAAAACGCTGAGCCGTTCCTAAAAATAGGCGGAACCGCAAGAATGCCGATTAATCGTCATTGAGATCGGTGCGTTGTTGAATCATGTCGAGTGAAGTCTCGTAAGCTTCAGCCGTGACGCCGCTTTCTCCGGTAAAGGGATTGTCATAGATTGCAACAAGTCCACAGAGCGTCCCCAGCGCAGTCATTTGGAACAGGAGGGCAAATGCTGAATATCGATTTTTCCTCGAAAGATAGAAAAACAGCAAAATGCTGGTTGTGATCAAGAGGAAGATACCGAGGAGAAAAACGGGGGCTAGTGTTTTTCCAACGTGTTGCATCCGCTGGAAACGCGCCTTTCCAAGATCCTCCATTAAGCTCACCGACTTATCATAGAGTTCCTTTTGTTGGGTCGTTTTGTTTAAGAGCTGGTGCGTGATTGCGTAGGATAGGTCGTAAAGTTCTTTGGAGACCCTTTTCTTGCCGGCAGAAGCCGCAGATGCTCCCAGTTCCTGAACAATGACCGACTTGATGTAGCGCTGCAACTTTTGCCGAACGTCCGCAGCCTCCGCTTCGCCATAATCCAGCAAGACCATATCCAGCTGTTCAATCACCGCCGTTTCTTCATAGACGGCCTGATTAACCCGCTGAAGCGTCCCTAGCGCTTGAACCAAAGTAAACGTGAGCAGGAATGCACTGATGGCGATGCTGGAATTGAACATGTTGATACCCAGGTAGGCATCATGCGGCAGTTTGCTGTTTTTGTAGGCGTAAGCGAGACCCCCATAAAGTGCGAGCGCATAGAGCGGGACGACAACAGTAAATCCAATAAGGATCACATAATCCGGAAGGCTGTGTAACCAATTAATGGCGCTTGTCATGGAGATCGATCAATCCGGAAAAAATTGAGCTGTAGTGGCGAGGGTATAGGACCCATCCAGCAATTCAAGGATGCCTACAGCGAGGGCAAATGCAACACTAAACAGCATGACGGTGGTATTGAGCGCTCTGGGCTTACCGGCATGACAAAGACCGATTGCTACCTGAGTCAGCATGCCCAACAGCATGAGGCTGATGAGCTTACCGACGCTCATTTTTTGGCTCATGACATTCATGCGTTCGAGCCGTGAAGAACGGATATTTTCAACGGCATCAAAAAAGGCGGAATTGGCAGTGTCATTCCCCTTGAAGAATCTGTCATCCACCGCACGATCGTACAATCGATCCAAGGGATCTCTGAGGGTAGAAGGATCTTTAGGCGGAACCGATTGCTCGGATGTCACCACCGCCGTCCAGTAGTCCTCACTGGCTTTGACGACCCGCTTATCCTTGGCATCTATGGCTTTTGAAATACTGATCGCCGAATGCAAGGCCGAAACTTCGTCATGAAGGAGACTGTCTGCCCGATTGATCTTGTCCCAAATTTCTGTGGCCAGCAAACTGGCAAGTAATGAAAAGAGGAGCGCCACGGATGAAAAATAATCCCCCACGATTCCCCTGACCTTGAAACGACTGACATCCATGTAGTGGCACGCCACACAAACACCCGCCCCTAGCAGCAAGGGTAATACGGTAATGACAAGTTTAACGGTGACCTCAAATTCAGCCGCTTGATGAAAAGTCCGGCTTCCCGCCCAAATCAATGGAATACCGGCGACAACGCTGATACCGATCAAAGATCGGACCTTGACCGGTACTTTGGGCACCTCGGGGTCAGCGGTTTCCTCTACCAAATTAACGAACTCTGGGCGTGTGGACTTGATGAAAAGATTGCAGATCAAGCCCAGCAGCAGAATAGCCGTAATGAAGTCATAAATACTGCCACTGGCTTCAAACGGTGTGGCCCCTCCTGCAATCAACTGATGTCGCCAGAATAGAAGGGCCGCAGATCCAAGACCTGCGAGTGACCAGAAGGAAATCAATCTTGAATGAATGCCTCCCGCGTATTTCGCTCCGAAAACGTCAGCCACATAAGCAGGCAAGGTCCCAAAGGATCCACCATATAGGCTGACGAGGACGGAATACTGTAAGACGAAGAACCCTAAATTGCCTTGTTCCCCAGTGTGAAAGAGGCTTGCATAGAGGAACACGCTGATAGAAAGGAGGAGTGTGAAGGTGTTTTTCCTTCCCAGAAAGTCCGAGCAGTAGGACCAAAACAAACGCCCCGTCATATTAGAGAGGCTCAAAAAGCCGACGAAACCCGAAATCTCTGCGGCAGAGTAATCCGCCTGAAAGATATCCACCAAGATCGAAGGCGCGCGTCCCAGAATCCCAATGCCAGCTAAGGTGGTGGCAAATCCAATGACCCAGATCATGTAGAAGGATTTCGTTCTGGTTGCTTCTGACACGGTCAGACAATAATCAGATGCGGCATCTTCCTGCTGAGATGCTCCAATCGCCTCATGAGGTTCACGGATGGAATATGTCGCAATGAGCATGGTAATAAAGTAAAGCGCTCCGAGCAGAAGGAAGGTCTCTCCTAGCCCCAATGTGGGCGATGTCTTGAAGTGCGACATCAAAAGACCTGAAAGCTGAACAGCAACCATCCCCCCTGCACCAAAGCCCGTAAGACAAACCCCGGTCGCAAAACCAATTCGTCCCGGAAACCATTTAATGAGGGACGATATATTGGAGATATAGCCCAGCCCTACACCGATACCCCCGAGAATGCCGTAACCCAAGTAGAGCAATAGCAATTGGTGATAGTGAATACCGAGTGAAGACACAAACAAGCCGCCACTAAAGCAGCAGGTAGAAGCCAGCATCAAGGCACGCGGACCCAGCTTTTCGACCCCACAACTGACGATGGTTGTCGTGGTACCCAAGAAGAAAACCGCAATCGTAAACATGATCAGCACATGACTGGGAGTCCAGCCCAGCACAGTGAAGGGTTCCTTTCCAAGAACCGTCGTGAGTGGACCTTGGAATAAACTCAGCGCATACAACTGCCCGATACAAAGGTTGAGGGCAAAGGCGCCAATCAAGGCATGCCACCGTGTATATCC
>CAYFLM010000126.1:0-3720 GCA_964343925.1 uncultured Methylococcus sp. | reverse complement strand
ACATAGGCTGTACCCAACTTTCCAACCACGATCCCGGCACCGATATTGGCCAATCGGGTCGAATCTTCAAGAGAGAGCCCCGCGCTGAGTCCAGCAGCGAGGAGTGAAATCACGGTGTCGCCTGCACCGGTTACGTCATAGACTTCCTTAGCGCGTGCGGTTTGATGGAACACCGGTTGGTCACGCTGGATCAGTGTCATGCCTTCTTCGCTACGCGTAACGAGCAAGGCCTCTAGATCAAATTTTTCAATGAGTTTCTGACCCCGCTCGATCAGTTCCTCATCAGTGCTGCAGTGGCCTACGACCGCTTCGAATTCGCTACGGTTTGGAGTCAGGAGGGTAACGCCGCGATATTTTTCAAAATCGGTGCCCTTGGGGTCCACTAAAACAGGAATTTTTCGGGCTCTAGCTGAAGCGATAAGCGTCTCAAGATCAGAAAGAGTTCCCTTGCCGTAATCAGACAGGATGACCACTTTCGCATCCTTAAGCGCACTTTCGTATTGAAGGTTCAAGGCTTTGGGATCGATCTCTTTGAATCGATCCTCAAAATCGACTCGAATCAACTGTTGATGACGACTCATCACCCGAAGCTTGGTGATCGTAGGATGCGTAGGCAGCCTGACCACGTCGAGAGACACACCAAAGGATTCGAGTAAGGTCTCAAGTGATCGGCCCGCCTCATCTTTGCCCATATACCCCAATAGCGATACAGGGCAACCGAGCGCTGCGATATTGAGGGCGACATTTCCAGCCCCTCCCGCGCGCTCCTCGATTTCTCCGACGTGAACAACAGGAACAGGCGCTTCAGGCGAGATGCGGGAAGTACCGCCGTGCCAGTAGCGATCCAACATTAGGTCACCTACGACCAGGACACGGCTCTTGCTGAAGTCTGGAATGTGCATGTGGGCTCGAAAAAATGACAGATGAAGGATATCACAGGGACCCCCTGCCGGGGATTGATCTAACGCATTACACAAAAAAGCCCGGGACTCGCCCGGGCTTTTGTAGCGTTCTCAGAACCGATCAGTCGTCACGGCCCAGTACACCCAGAATCTGCAAAAGGCTCGTAAAGAGGTTGTAGATCGTGATGTACAGGCTCAGGGTAGCCATGATGTAGTTCGTTTCCCCACCGTGAATGATTTCACTGGTCTGCCAGAGAATCATCCCGGACATAAGGAGCACAAACATTGAAGAAATGGCAAGCGTAAGACCTGCGACTTGAGGCATGAAAATCGCAACCAGGCTGACAAGAAATGCGACCAATATACCGGCACTCAGCATGCCCCCCATGAAACCGAAGTCCTTGCGGGTTACCAACGCATAGCTTGAAAGCGCCAAAAAGGTAAATCCTGTACCCCCCAGTGCGGTGAGAACCAACTCTGTGCCATTGGCATAATGACCGATGTAAAGATTGAGAATCGGACCGAGTGTTGCGCCCATGAATCCTGTCAGGGCAAATAGCCACACGAGTCCAACCGCACTATTACGGTAGCGGGTTACAAGGAACAAAAGCCCGAAATAGCCGATGAGCGTAATACCGACACCGAAATAGGGTAATTCCATCACCATCGTCACCCCGGCGCAAAATGCGCTCCAGAGCAGCGTCATGGAGAGTAGGGCATAAGTGTTGCGTAGCACACGATTGGTTTCTACCGCACCGAACACATTTTGACGGCTACGTACATTCACTGAATTCATGGATAAACTCCGAGTTGAAAACAACAGAACTAAGACACGTGAATCTTACTAGAGTTCGAGCGGACCTGCTTGTTCCGTTCAGGGACATGGGAAGAGCCCTTGAAATCGCCCCGATAAAACCGCATAGTCTTGCTACGTTCAACTCACAATGAAACCCATGAACAAATTGACCGTGTTTCTGACTAGCCTTTGTGTACTGGCCATGCTGATTATCTCTGTAAGCGATGCCTCTGCGGCACGTCTTGGAGGTGGTAAGTCATTTGGAAGCCGTCCTTCCTACAGCACGCCCTATCAGCGCTCACCAGGTATGGATGGCGGCTACAGTCGACCTGCTAGCCCACAATCACCCGCCTATGGCGCCGCTCAAGCCAAGAATCAGGCTGCGCGTGATGCCTTGGGTCAAAGGGGTGGATTTGCCCGGTTTCTCGGTGGCATGGCCCTCGGCGGCCTCCTTGGGGCCATGTTCTTTGGCGGCGGCTTCGAGCACATCAACTTCTTGGATATTCTGATTTTCGCGGGTATTGCCTTCCTCTTGTTCCGCCTGCTTGCCTCAAGGCGAACACAGGGCCCTGTGGCCTCTACTCAGCAGGGCTACTATGAGGACCGCAGCTCCGATTCTCATTCGACAGGCTATCAAAGACAATCCCACGACCAAGGTCCAGGCTTTGACACCGATATCCTTTCCAAGAAAGGCTCAGTGCCGCAGGGCGCAAAGGGTCCTGTGTTGCCCGAAGGTTTTGACGCCAACGATTTTCTAGAAGGCGCCAAGCGCGCTTATGGCATGCTCCAGAAGGCATGGGATGAGGGTGAACTGGCCGATCTCAGGGCGCTCACGACCGACAAGGTCTTTGGCGAACTTCAGGATCAGATACGTGAACGAGGGGATACCCCCAATCAGACGGATCTCCTCAAGGTCGAGGCTGAACTGCTCGAGGTCCGTGATTACGGAAACAATCGTGAAGTCACCGTCCTGTTTGATGTCCTCATGAGAGAGTCTCCAGAGGCACATCCCACTCAAGTTCGGGAAGTCTGGCACTTCATCCGTGCCCACAATAGCCGTCAACCCACCTGGTTCCTCGACGGGATCCAGCAGTTGGCTGAATAAAGACACAGCGAAGGGCAGAGCGACGCGAGTCGTCGCTCTCTCCACTTAAATGATATGTGGCTTAAAGCCTTACATCTGATCTCGATGGTGACCTGGTTCGCAGGTCTTTTCTATTTACCTCGTCTTTTCGTCTATCACGCCATGGCCAGTGATACGATCAGCATCGAAAGATTCAAAATCATGGAGCGAAAACTCTACTGGGGGATCACGACACCCGGTATGGTACTGACGCTAGGCTTTGGCATCTGGATGCTCATCAGTTACGCCTGGGCACTGTACGGTCAAAGTGGCTGGCTGCACGCCAAACTGGCCGTGCTGGTGCTCATGGTCATTTACCATATCCAGTGCGGACGATGGCTACTACTTTTCAAACGAGATCAAAATCGAAGATCTCACGTCTACTACCGATGGATGAATGAAGTACCCGTGCTTTTCCTGGTGGTCATCATTCTTCTAGCCGTGTTGAAACCTTTCTAAACTGGTTTTTTGAGGATACGTCATGCCCACCTACGATTATCAATGCAAATCTTGCGAACATCACTTCACCGCCATGCATAAGATCAGCGAATCCGCTCCGAACTGCCCGGAATGTGGACATGTTGAAGTTCAGAAGTTGCTCTCGGCGCCTGCAGTTCATACCAAAAGCACCGCACCTTGCGGACAGAGTGTTCCAGCGGCTCAAGTCGGAGGTTGTGGGTCTGGCATGTGCGGTCACCGTCACTGATTGTCGACATTATCGTAATTGTCGGGTGTTTTTTTAAGGCATTGTCACGTGATTGATCTATAATGGGGGGTTTTACCCTTACCCGCTCCGGGCGCCCCCATTCCATGATCCAAAAGCTACGTAACATCGCCATCATCGCTCACGTTGACCACGGCAAAACCACGCTGGTCGACAAGCTGCTTCAACAATCCGG
>CAYFLM010000125.1:0-3752 GCA_964343925.1 uncultured Methylococcus sp. | reverse complement strand
TCCGCTCATGGAGATGCCGACATCGGGGCTGCCGCTCGAGTGGTCCATCAGGGTTGTCGAAAGCTCATTCATCGCTATTTTGAGATCCAGCCGATTCATGGCGAACCCGAAGGGAGTCAGGTCACTCTGGAAAAAGGATTTGATCCTGCTCGCTATCGCCTGACCGGACAGGTACTGGGCGATCCCCCTTTTCGAGGTCAACTGGTTCACCGTGGCTGGACAGTGAATGCGGTTCACCTTCCAACACCGACCCCAGGTCATGATTTCAAGGTGTTGCTCCCTGCGGAGGTCGAACTTTGAAGGAGGCCCGTTATTTTGTCGGGATCGATCTCGGGACGACGCATTCTGCGCTGTCCTATCTTCCCATCGAAGCGACGAACCCTGAAACGGTTGAGGTCTTTAAATGTGCGATTCCCCAACTGCTCGCTCCGGGTGAAGTGGTGGCATCTCCATTACTGCCTTCCTTTATCTATCAGTCACATGCGCTGGAATTGGGAGAGGAGGATCGTCGGCTCCCTTGGTCAGTTCGTCCGATCTCTTTGAGCCTTACGGGTGAAATTGCCCGGACGATGGGTTCAAAGACGCCTATCCGGATGATTTCGAGCGCCAAAAGCTGGCTGTCCCATCCCGGTGTCAATCGACGTGAGGCTTTTCTTCCGCTGCAGGCCCCGGAGGATGTGGCGAAGTTATCGCCCTTCGAGGCTTCAGCCCGTTATCTTGAGCATCTTCGGGAAGCCTGGAACGCTCAGTTTCCAGACACCCCTCTCGAATCCCAGATACTGACACTCACGGTTCCGGCTTCTTTTGATCCGGCTGCGCGGGAGCTTACGGTGGAAGCCGCTCGGTCCGTGGGACTTGGACATGCCGTATTGCTGGAAGAGCCGCAGGCAGCCTTTTATAGCTGGCTGCAAGCTTCGGGTGGGCGTTGGCGTGAACAGGTTCAGGAAGGCGAAATTATCCTGGTGGTCGATATCGGTGGGGGCACGACCGACTTCTCATTGATTCAGGTTTCACAAATTGCAGGTGCTCTGGCGCTGACCCGTATTGCGATCGGGGACCACATTTTGTTGGGTGGGGACAACATGGATTTGGCCCTCGCATTTCGGCTTCGAGAAAAACTCAGAGCCCAAGGCCATAATCTTGAGTCCTGGCAGGTTCAGGCCTTGACCCAGGCTTGCCGCAACGCAAAAGAACAGCTGCTCCAAGAGGAGGGCTCCGAAGCCGTTCCCATCGCAGTCCCTGGGCGTGGTTCCTCACTGATTGGCAGTGTCCTCAGAACAGAGCTCACGCGAAATGAGGTGCAGGATATCCTCATCGAAGGATTTTTCCCGGTGCTCTCGGTTCTGGATCAACCCCAAACCAAAATTCGAAGTGGGCTTACCGCGCAAGGGCTCCCCTATGCGCAAGATCCGAGAGTGACCAGCCACCTTGCGGCTTTCCTGAGCCAACAGCGAGAGGCGCTGGGGTCTGAAGCACATCGAGATAGCCCATTCATTAAGCCCAATGCGGTGCTTCTGAATGGCGGGGTCTTTAAATCACGCGAGCTCTCCGATCGTCTGATCAAGGTCCTCAATCAATGGCTTCTGGATTCGGGGAGTTCACCTTGCAGGCTTTTGTCAGGTGTGGATCTCGATGCAGCCGTCGCTCAGGGCGCAGCCTATTTTGGTCTGGTTCGCCAGGGGTCCGGTATTCGTATTCGAGGCGGGACTGCGGCGGCCTATTATGTGGGCGTTGAAAGTGCGCTTCCTGCCGTTCCCGGGTTTTCGGCCCCACTGGAGGCCCTTTGTATCGCGCCGTTCGGACTGGAAGAGGGGAGTGATCCGGTCCTTCTTCCAGAGGAATTCGGCGTTGTGGTGGGAGAACCGGTTCAGTTCAAATTCTTTTCATCCAAGACGCGACGTCAGGATGAGATGGGTACCCGTATCGAATGGATTGAAGATGCGGGACTCTCTCCGCTTACCGATATCGAGGTGGTTCTGCCGGAGGGTCTCCATCAGGCGGGAGAAATTGTTCCCGTTCAATTGTCAGCCAAGGTCACGGAGTTGGGGACCCTCTGTCTTGAAGCCGTTTCAAAACGAAGTGAGGCGCGCTGGAAGGTGGAGTTGGATGTTCGAGAATCTCCCGCTGGCTGATTGAGCGATCGGCTGCGTATTATTTCCAAGACCCATGTCCCTCAGTCACTCGACAAAACCCCGTTATCACATTGGGATTGATCTTGGGACCACCCATACCGTGGTGGCCTTTCGTCCAATGGACGGAGATGTTTCGGTCCCGATTGAGATATTCAAGATCGATCAGTTCGTGCTCCCGGGTCAATGGGAGGCTTTGCCGCTCCTCCCTTCAGTTCGATATCATCCAAAAGATGAAGAACTCAACTTTGATGAGGTCCGACTGCCATGGGATAAGCATCCAGGATCTACGCCCAAGGTTCTGATCGGAGAAATCGCTCGATATTTAGGGGCGAGGACCCAAGGAAGACTGATTGCCAGTGCGAAAAGCTGGCTTTGTCATCCAGGCGTCGATCGGATGGCCGATATCCTCCCCTTTGGGAGTGACCCCAAAGACATCCTTCAGGTTTCTCCTGTTGAAGCGACGGCCAGTTATCTCAATTATGTCCGTTCGGCCTGGAATCACCACCACCCTGAAGCGCTGTTTGAGCATCAATCGATCGTCATCACGGTTCCCGCATCATTTGATGAAGTCTCAAGGCGGTTGACGCTGGAAGCTGCGGAGCGAGCGAAGCTCTCAAGGCCCCTTCTGATGGAAGAGCCGCAAGCGGCCTTCTATGCCTTTCTCTGGGCAAACCAGAAGGACTTAAAAGAGGCCCTTCAAGGCTCCAACCTCCTGTTGGTTATCGATATGGGAGGAGGAACGCTGGATTTAAGCTTGTTTGAGATCGTGCATGACGCCTCAGCGTTCAGCATTCGAAGAGTGTCAGTCGGCAATCACCTCATGCTCGGTGGAGACAATCTCGATCATGCCTTGGCGAGGGCGGTAGAGGCAAAACTTGAGGATAGGAACCCCGTGCGCTCGTCCAGGGCCAGAATCCAGCTCATCGAGCAGTGCCGGTTGGCCAAGGAACAGCTGCTTTCGGATGATGCGCCCGAGCGTCTTCCGATTACCTTGTTGGGCTCAGGAAGTCGTTTGGTGGGGGGTTCCATAACGGTGGAGCTCGAGCGCGATGAGGTCCGGGAGCAATTGCTGGAAGGCTTTTTTCCATTGGTAAAACTGGAAGATCGACCGGGTCACTCCCACCATGGGCTCGTGGACTTTGGGCTTCCCTATGCAAGGGATCCTGCAGTGACTCGACATCTTGCTGAGTTTTTAGAGAGCTATCGCTCATCTCGACACGGCATCTCTCAACGTGATGATCTTCCGCTGATCCCAGATACCGTCCTCTTGAATGGGGGTTTGGTTCAAAGTCCGATCATTGCGCATCGTCTGGTGGAACAGCTTGAGCAATGGCGAGGGTCGAAGGTCAAGGTGCTCAAGAACCCGGATCCTCGCTTGTCGGTGGCGCTGGGTGCGGTAGCTTCCTCGCAGACGCCATCCAAAAAGAACTTCAAAAAAATCGAGGCCTTTGCGCCCAGAAGTTATTACCTCCGGGTGGAGGAGGACGATGGCCAGCCGCGCGCCATCTGCGTTCTGCCCAGAGGAACGCCTGAGGGTGTCACCTTGACGCTCGATGAGCATCGCTTTGAGCTCAAGCTTGGGGAAATGGTGCGGTTCGATCTTCTTCAGGCGCGAGACAA
>CAYFLM010000124.1:0-3811 GCA_964343925.1 uncultured Methylococcus sp. | reverse complement strand
GAAAAGCGCACGGTGGATGCACCCAGTTTTGACACGGTCAAGGAACAAGTCCGAACCGCACTCAAGAAAGAACGCCTTCAAAAGCACGTGGAAGAGCTTTTGAAAAAGGCCAAAATCGAACGCACGGAAACCAAGACCGAAGCTGAAGCGCCGGCCGCAGCGACCAAACCCTAATAGAGCAAAGCCGATAGTTGCTGTAGCGGGGGCAGGAACAGCATCTTGGCCAGTTGAATGGCGATCAACGGAATCAAAGGCGAAAAATCGATGCCACCGGTTTGAGGCATCATTCGCCGGCAAAGCCTCAACAGGGGTTCAGTCAGACTAAAGAGCAGCGATGCCACCGGGTTATAGGCCGCCTGAGGCCCTAACCAGCTCATGAGCGCCCTGGCGAGTACGGCAAATAAAAAGATATTGAGGATCAACTCCATCAATTGCGCGAGGGACCACACCAAAACCGCAGCGATGGAAGGCGTCGATCCTTTCAGCAAAAAAATCAGATCATCACTCAACACTTGAAGCCCTAAGATCAACACGACCGAGGCCGTATCCAGTCGACCTATGGAAGGAATCACCTTCCGAGTCCACTTCAACACGGGGTGCGTCATTCGAATGAGCATTTGTGAAATGGGGTTTTGATAGTCCGCCCCGGTCCACTGGAACAAAAAACGCATCAAGAGGGCAAAGATATAGAGACCAAAGAGGGTCTCGATCAAAAATATTGCCGGATTAACCCAATAATCTTGCATCATTTGAGGGCTCCCAGTTGTATTGAAAGTTCAGCAGACCGGTCGGCGGCGGCCTGCATGGCGCGCTCGACCAGCGCTCTGAGCTCCCCTTGTTCAAAAGCCTGAATGGCCCGTTCCGTGGTTCCCCCGGGTGAAGTCACTCTACGCCGAAGCTCCGCCGGCGCCTCACTCGATTCAATGGCAATTTTTCCGGCCCCAAGGGCCGTTTGCTGTGCGAGGATGCGCGCCGTTTGGGGTTCAAGCCCCAACCGAATACCGGCCTCTTCCATCGCCTCCATCAAAAGAAAGAAGTAGGCGGGGCCGCTGCCTGAAAGCGCAGTGACGGCATCAATGAGCGATTCTTCATGAACCCACACCGTAAGACCCACGGCTCTGAGAACACTCTCGGCGGCGGCTTTCTGATCCGAAGTCACACGTGGATTGGCATAAAGCCCCGTAGCTCCCGTTCCGACCATGGCCGGCGTATTGGGCATACAACGCACAATGGCTGAAGCACCGCCGAGCCAGCGTTCAATAGCCTCGGACTCAATACCTGCGGCAATGCTGACAATCAGGGGCTTGAAGGACTGCACGGTGGCCGCCAGCGCTTCAGCCACCTCTCGCAACACTTGAGGTTTGACGGCCAGAACCAGAATATCGGCATGCTCAGCAACAATCGCATTGTGCGTTGTGGTATGGACTGAAAAATCCTCCTTGATCGCCTCAAGGAGAGCGGGGTTCACATCGGAAACCCAGATATTTTCAGCAGGAAAACCATCGGCTACCAGGCCACTCACCAAGGCCCTCGCCATGTTGCCAGCTCCGATAAATCCCAGTATCTGTTGACTCATGTAATGATCACCCGTTAAGAACAAGGGGCGCCCATTCTACATCTAGGCTTGAGGCCTTGCCCCAAAAAGTGCGGTTCCAATTCGAATATGCGTCGCACCCTCTTGAATTGCCGCCTCCAAATCATCAGACATCCCCATGGAGAGTGTGTCCAGCGAGGGACACTGGAGTGCAACAAGAGCCGATTTGAGCGCCGCAAAGGGTTGACGGAGCGTGACTTCATCTCGGGAGGCCTCTGGAATCGCCATAAGCCCCCGAAGCTTGAGGTTTGGGAGCCCCATGACAGCCTTCACCAGCGATGGAAGGGCTTCAAGTGAAACCCCAGACTTGGTGGCTTCGCCACTGATGTTGACCTGTATACACACATTAAGGGGAGAAAGCCCCTTCGGCCGCTGAACGCTGAGGCGCTCCGCAATTTTCAATCGATCCACACTGTGTACCCAGTCAAAATGGGCGGCGATCTGAGGAGTTTTATTGGATTGAATAGGACCGATGAAATGCCAGATCAAATCCAGATCCTCAAGTGAGGCCTGTTTGGTCAAGGCCTCCTGGACATAGTTTTCACCAAAATCCCGCTGCCCCCAATGATGGAGCGTACGTATGGCATCCGGCGAATGCTTCTTACTCACCGCAATTAATTTGACACTCCCCTCTGGGCGAAGCGCGTCCCGTTCGGCCTGCGCTATACGATTTTTGACCTCCTGCAAGGCCTCCTTCAGTGGATCCATCACTTGGATAATGCTCTCTCAAATACAATCCATCTGTAAAATTCTAGAGGATTCAAAAACTTTTCACAGCCTTAAAACCTTTGCTGGAAGCGCTCTTCAAAACTCAATGGATTCGGCGTATAACCACACAAAGGAAGAGGTATATAATTATTTCCTAACTAACTGGAAACCCGGCCTTCCTAAAAAGACTGAAGGTCACTGAGGATTAAACGAGAGTGAAACCATGAGCCAACCTTTGAATGCTTCCCGTCGCCGTTTTCTTCAACAAGGCGGCATGGGCCTTCTGGCCGCCTCCATGGCGCCCACCTGGCTTAACGCCATGGAGATGGGCAAGATCATGTCGAGCCCAGGCAATAAGGCCAATCCAGATTTTAAGGCCGACGTCGAGTTGAACCTACTGGCGCAACATTCAGAAGTCTCCATTCTGCCCGGTACCGCGACTCGTGTTTTTCGTTATACCGCGCAACTGATTCGAGGTCCTAAGGACTCCATTGTAGAGATTCCCGGATCCTATCTGGGTCCTATTCTCCAGTTTCATAAAGGTCAGAAGGTTCGGATTCATTTTCAGAACCAGTTGCCAGAACCCAGCATTACCCATTGGCATGGTCTGCATGTTCCATCCGAACAGGACGGACATCCGATGCACGCCGTCGTCAAAGGCGATACCCGTGTCTACGAGTTTGAGGTCTTAAACCGGGCTGGACTCAATATCTATCACCCACACCCTCACGGCGCAACGGCTTCTCAAGTCTACTATGGACTGGCTGGGGGCCTTCTGGTGCGTGATCAGGAAGAGGCAAGACATGATCTTCCCAGTGGAGAGTTTGAAGTCCCGATCGTGATTCAAGATCGGCGATTCGACGGCAACAATCAGCTGGTCTATTCCTCCACCATGCACGACAGAACCATTGGATTTTATGGGGATCGCATTCTTGTGAACGGAAAATTGCCGTCCACTCTGGATGTCGCTTCACGGGCTTATCGTTTCAGAATCCTGAACGGCTCCAATGCACGTATTTACAAGCTGGCCTGGAGTGATGGAACTCCAGTCACCCTCATAGGTGTCGATGGCGGTCTCTTGGAGGTTCCAGAGCACCGACCCTATGTGATGATTGCGCCCGGTGAGCGTCTTGATGTCTGGATGGATTTCACCGGCCGAAGCCTCGGCTCACGCCTCAGCCTTAAAAGCCTGACCTTCAAGGGGGTTTTACCCAAGATGGCTGAAAACATGATGGGCGGTGGCATGCAGCATGGTGGCATGGGCGGAATGGCCGGCATGATGGGCGGTGCGATTCCGGTAGGTTCCGAATACGACATCCTGTCTATCCGCATCGCACGTGAAGTCGATAGCGGCGCCAAACTCCCCTCTCAGCTTTCCACTTACCCGCACTACCAAGTTGAAGATACGGCCAATGCGGGCAAGCCCGTTCCCATAGGCGTCTCAGAGGGCCCAGGCTCCATGTTGCTGAATGGACGTCCCTATGCCTTCAATGATGTCCAGCCCAACGA
>CAYFLM010000123.1:0-3817 GCA_964343925.1 uncultured Methylococcus sp. | reverse complement strand
GTTGTCTGCATTAAGTGGGTGAGTTCGAGGCCACTGATCCAGAAGTCCTTAAACCGGGAAACAGTTGACCCTGACCATTAATTCCTTTACATAGGCGGATGCACGGGATCGGTCTTGATCCAAGATCAACCGAGACCCAAACACAACAAAGGTGCAGCCAAGACTACGCCCTGAAATTATATCGAGGAGATGACGCAATGCGAATTGGTGTCCCGAAAGAAATTCACCCTGGAGAAAAAAGGGTCGCAACCGTACCGGAAGTTGCAGAAAAACTGATTAAACTGGGCTTTACGGTTGCCATCGAGGCGGGTGCCGGAATCGGCGCCAACTTTTCCGATGACGCCTACCGATCGGTCGGCTGCGACATCCTGAGCCGTGAGGAGATCTGGAACACTTCCGACATCGTCCTCAAAGTTCGAGCCCCAGAAAAAGACCTTCAGAATGGCTTAGACGAAACCACCTCACTCAAGGAAGGCAGCACGCTGGTCAGCTTCATCTGGCCCGCCCAAAATCCAGAACTCATGGATTCTCTCGCTCAAAAAGGGGGGAGCGTCATCGCGATGGACAGTGTCCCTCGCATCTCAAGAGCGCAAAAGCTCGATGCCTTGAGCTCTATGGCCAACATCGCTGGCTACCGCGCCGTGATCGAAGCCGCTCATGAATTTGGCCGGTTTTTCACCGGGCAAGTTACGGCAGCCGGCAAAGTCCCCCCCGCTAAGGTCTTTATCATCGGGGTGGGGGTTGCAGGTCTTGCCGCCATTGGTGCAGCCAACGGCTTGGGGGCCATCGTCAGAGCCTCGGATACCCGACCCGAAGTTAAGGATCAGGTCAAATCCATGGGGGCGGAATTCGTTGAAGTCGATTATCAGGAAGAAGGCTCCACATCTGGAGGCTACGCCAAGGTCATGAGCGAGGGCTACCAGAAGGCTCAGAAGGCCCTCTACGCCGATCAGGCCAAAGATGTCGACATCATCATCACGACCGCCTTGATCCCTGGAAAACCCGCACCCAAGCTGATTACTCGGGAAATGGTCGAATCCATGAAGCCCGGCAGTGTCATCGTGGATCTTGCCGCAGAACAAGGCGGCAACTGTGAATTGACCGAACCCGGTCAGGTTGTGGTGAAGCATGGCGTGACCCTCATTGGTTACACCGATCTACCGAGTCGTCTTGCGCGTCAGTCTTCAACGCTTTACGCCACCAATCTTCTTCGACTCATGGAAGAGCTCTGCAAAGAGAAGAACGGGCAGATTGCCATCAACATGGAAGATGAAATGATTCGTGGCGCGACGGTGATTCAGGGCGGAAAAATTACCTGGCCACCTCCCCCGATTTCTGTCTCCGCTGCTCCGCAAAAGCCCAAGGCTGAGACTCAACCCTTGAAAGCCAAGGAAGCGCCAGCACCGCTGTTGCCTGCCTGGGCTTCGTTGACACTCAAGATCTTGATCGCGGGACTGCTATTCTGGTGGGTGGGTGCCAATGCACCGGCGGCTTTCATGGCTCACTTTACCGTTTTTGTTCTGGCCTGCTTTGTGGGTTACATGGTGATCTGGAATGTCACGCCTGCCTTACATACGCCTTTAATGAGCGTGACGAATGCCATCTCAAGCATCATCGCCATTGGCGCTTTGGTTCAGATTTCATCGCCCCAGATTGTGATCCTTGCCAGCGTCGCACTGGTTCTAACCTCCATCAACATGGCCGGCGGCTTCTGGGTGACCCAGCGCATGCTGAGCATGTTCCGAAAATAATAAAAGCAAGGAGAAGCACACATGTTGACAGAAGGACTGGTAACCGTCTCGTATCTTGCCGCGACGATTCTTTTCATCCTCAGCCTTGGAGGGCTCTCGAATCCGGAGACGGCTCGCCGCGGAAATTTCTATGGCTTTCTTGGAATGTCGATCGCCATATTGGCCACCGTCACAGGCCCCCATGTCACCCAGCCGGGCTACCTCCCTCTCACCATCGCGATTGTGATTGGATCCGGTATCGGTATCTTTGCGGCCAAAAAGGTCAAGATGACCGAAATGCCGGAACTGGTCGCCTTGATGCATAGCTTGGTAGGCCTCGCGGCGGTCCTCGTGGGTTATGCCACCTATTTGGATACCACGCAGACCCTAACGGGTGCTGAGAAGACCATTCATGAAGTCGAGATCTATCTTGGGATCCTGATTGGTGCCGTAACCTTCTCAGGATCCGTGATTGCCTTCGGAAAGCTCTCCGGAAAGATCACCGGAAAGCCGCTGACCCTGCCAGGACGACATTTCCTGAATCTGGGACTTCTGATCGCTGCGATTTTTGTCGGCCATTGGTTCCTGGGACTGGAAGTCCACGGAGAGCTTTTGCCGCTGTATGTCATGACCGGGCTTTCTCTCCTATTCGGGATTCACATGGTCATGGCGATTGGCGGTGCGGATATGCCGGTTGTAGTCTCGATGCTCAACAGCTACTCCGGATGGGCGGCCTCCGCAACGGGTTTCATGCTCAATAACGACCTTTTGATCGTCACCGGTGCACTGGTAGGCTCCTCGGGTGCCATTCTCTCGTACATCATGTGCCGCGCCATGAACCGCCACTTTCTTGCGGTCATTGCGGGGGGATTTGGAACGAGTGGTGGGACACAAGCGTCATCTACCGCCGCCCCTGAGGGCGAGGTCACACCGATTAGCTCGGAAGAAACCGCTGAACTCCTGCGTAATGCCAAGGAAGTCATCCTGGTCCCGGGTTACGGTATGGCCGTAGCGCAGGCCCAGCACACCGTTCAGGAAATCACCAAGCTCCTACGCGAAAAAGGAACGAATGTTCGTTTTGCCATCCATCCGGTGGCTGGTCGCATGCCAGGCCATATGAACGTCCTTCTGGCAGAAGCCCGAGTGCCTTACGACATCGTGCTTGAAATGGAGGAAATCAACGAGGACTTCCCAGAAACCGATGTCGTCATGGTGATCGGTGCCAATGACATTGTGAATCCGGCAGCACAGGAAGATCCCAACAGTCCGATTGCCGGAATGCCAGTGCTTGAAGTCTGGAAAGCGAAGCACTCGATTGTGATGAAACGCTCCATGGCTTCCGGGTATGCCGGGGTCGACAATCCCCTCTTCTACAAAGAGAACAACCGGATGCTATTTGGCGATGCCAAAAAGATGCTGGATGAGGTCTTGAAGTCCTTGAGTAGTTAGCCGCTCAAGATTTCATCTCAATCAGAAAGGGCTCCCACGGAGCCCTTTTTTATCCCTCAATCTCAATCAACAGGATTCTTGATGTTCTGAGACCCTCATTGATGCTTTGAAGTACAATGCTCCATCCCTTCAAAACTTGCATCTAAGGAGATCCCCCCATGGCCTCTCGCGGCGTCAACAAAGTCATTCTGGTCGGAAACCTCGGCCAAGATCCAGAGATCCGTCAATCGCCCAACGGCAGTGTCGTGGCTACCTTGAATATTGCAACCGGTGAAGCCTGGAAGGACCAACAAGGTCAACTTCAGGAGCGCACAGAGTGGCATCGTGTCGTGATGTTTGGTAGAACCGCTGAGATCGCTCGCGACTATCTGAGAAAAGGGAGCAAGCTTTACCTCGAAGGTCGCTTACAGACTCGAAAATGGCAGGATAAGAACGGGCAGGATCGCTACACCACTGAAATTGTGGCCAATGAGATGCAAATGCTGGATAGAGCGGCTGGGGAAGGTGGTGGAAACGCCCCAAGACCTCAGTCTTCTCAGGGTGGTTATGGCAATCAAGGAGGATACGATGTCCCTCCCACCTCTGGAATGCCGCCTCAAGGCCTTGATGCCGATTTCGACGACGACATCCCCTTTTAG
>CAYFLM010000122.1:0-3849 GCA_964343925.1 uncultured Methylococcus sp. | reverse complement strand
CAGCGAGATTTTTGGCCAGAAGCCGCCCAATGGTCGTTTTGCCCGCACCCATGGGACCTATTAGGAAAATGTTGTCCTTATGCTTCACGTTTGAAGACCCGAGACAGTTCCAGAGGGAAGGATATGGAAGCGCTGTTCCAGCATGACTGAAGTGACCAAAGGGTTAAGGAATAAACTGAAACAGTAGCTCGTGATTCTACACCGGTTTCAATCCCGGTTATGCCGAAAATCCTTCAAAGCCTTAAACCAAAAAAGCCGGTTTGAACCGGCTTTTTGGTCAAATTGAAAATTGAGCTAAGGATTTTTCACATCCTCTGACTTTGCTGGGCTCTGGCTGAGTCGATTTTCAACCTTCGCCTTCGCTTTGAGTTCATTAATGTGCTGCGTCAGCTTCTTCCTGCGTAGCGCAATATCGATCTGCTCCTTCACAACCTCAAAGGCCGGAGCAGTCTTCTGGCGGCTCTCCTCACGTTGGATGACATGCCATCCAAACTCCGTCTGAACAGGTGCCTGAGTCACCTCGCCATCCTTGAGCGCAATGACCGCCTGAGCGAAAGGTTGAACCATTTGCTGGGGGCTAAACCAGCCCAATTCCCCACCCTTATCTTTGGAGCCTGGATCCTTGGACTGTTTCTTGGCTAATGCCTCAAATTTCTCACCCTTACCAATCTTAGCAATGATGTCCTTGGCCTGATCTTCGGAATCCACAAGAATGTGGCGCGCTCTGAATTCGGCATTTCCCCCACCCTGAACTTCCTCGTCATATTCCTTCTTAAGCTCATCATCGTTGAACTTGAGGCCTCTCATATACTGTTCGGCTGCCGCCTGCCCGAGCAACATTCTCTGAGCATTTTCGATTTTGGCGGCGAGCTGTGGGTCTTTGAGCATATCCGAGGAGACCAATTCCTGACGAAGCAATTCACGCTTGATTAACTCGTCCACAATCTTGTCTTCAGGAATCTTTTGCTGTCCTTCCTGCCCCACTTCTTCAACCAGCATGTTCATAGAGGCGCGACTAATGTCCCGACCATTAACCGTCGCAACCGCTTCTCCTGGCGCGACTACCTCAGCGGCCGAATTGGAGCCACCCTGATTGCAGGCGGATAGGAAAAGACCCGCCAGCAACACCAGCGCGTGTGGATAGATATTCATGATATTTCCTTGCGTTTGAAAAAATAAAAATAGATCTAAGCGTCAGCTTCGAGCGGCGTCAAAGCACGAATCATCAGGGCATGGATATCCGTTTGCATCAGCGAACCGAGCGCGGCATACACCATCTGATGTCGCCTGACTTGAGTTTTTCCTTGAAAAACCTCCGCAACGATTTCGACACTAAAATGCCCGCCACCACTCTGGATGGCTCCGGCATGGCCTGCGTGAGCGGCACTGTCATCGCGAACATCGAGGCGGGTTGGGGAGAGCGCTTCTAATAAAGCTTCACGAATTTTTTGAATACGTTCATTCATTGCGGAAATACCTTCTTGAATGGTTTAACGATAACGCGAGCATAGACTCCGGCCTCGAGGTAGGGATCCTGCGATGCCCAGGCCTCTGCCAGCTCCAGCGATGGAAATTCGGCCAAAATCAGGCTTCCGGTGAATCCAGCACCCGCGGGGTCCTCAGCATCAACAGCGGGGAATGGACCCGCAACGAGAAGCCGCCCCTCTGATTGCAGGGCCTGAAGACGCTCAAGATGCGCAGGGCGCGTTGCCTTTCTGAGTTCGAGGGTGTCGGGATGGTCCTCGCAGTAGATGGCGTAAATCACGACTTCTTCCCCGTCTGTGAATCAGGAAGATATTTTGCAAGGAAAAAAGACTGAAGCAGCACAAATACAAACGTAAGACCCAACATGCCAAAAAGCTTGAAGTTGACCCAAACCGACTCTTCGTAGTGATAAGCAACAAACAAATTCGCAGCGCCTACGGTAATAAAGAACACTGACCAAGCCATATTCAGTGTCTTCCAGACCCGCGCCGGCAATTCGATCTGACTTCCCATCATGCGCTGGATGATCGACTGTTTTCCAAAGATCTGGCTCAGCAGGAACGCCACAGCAAAAAGCCAATTCAGGATCGTCGGTTTCCATTTGATGAAGAGAGGATCCCTGAAATACCAGGTTGCCCCACCAAAAACGACGATAAGCAGCAGCGAAACGAGGTGCATGGGCTCGATTTTGCGCGTTCTAATCCAGGTCACGCCCACGAGCACGAAGGATCCCGCGATCGCAGCCAGCGTTGCGACATAGATATCCGCCAGTTTATAGGCCACAAAAAACAGAACGATGGGGAAAAAATCCAGAAAAAGTTTCATAGAAAATCGGCAGGGTATGAGGGCAATTCAGAACCTAGAGACGCTACGATGGCGTCCGGGAAACAATGCATCGTTAGAACAATTCAGCGCGGTATAATACCGCAAATTCGATTTCAAACGCCTGAAACAAGCCGTTTGATTCATACCTAGATCAGCCAGCCCATTTTTGACCATGGACGACTCGACGAGAACCCAACTTGAAGCCGCCACCTTCCGCCGACTGCTGAAGCATTTACAGGCGCACTCAGATGTTCAAAATATTGAACTGATGCTCACTGCCGACTTCTGTCGAAACTGTCTTGCAAAATGGTATAGCGCTGAAGCGCGGTCACTGGGTATCGATCTCGACTATCCAGAGGCACAACATCTCGTCTACGGCATGCCCTACTCCGAATGGAAAGCATCCTTTCAAAAGGAAGCGACACCTGAACAACTACAGGCATTTGAAGATCGGCAACGACAAAAGGGCGTGCCCTCTTGATAAGCCCGTTCTTGTAATCTTTTTAAGACAGACATGAATCCAGTTGGACACACGCTAGGTCCCGTCATGATCGATGTCGAGGGACATACGCTCAGTCAGACGGAAAGGGATCGACTTTGTGCACCCGCAGCGGGCGGTGTCATTTTGTTTCGCCGTAATTACGAAAGCCCCGAACAGATCACTCAACTTATTAGATCGATACGTGCGGTTCGACCTGAACTTCTTATCGCAGTCGATCATGAAGGTGGCCGAGTCCAGCGTTTTCGTGAAGGCTTTACACGGCTTCCAGCTGCTAGCGTCTACGAACATCAACACCAACCACACATTGCCGAACAAGCCGGTTGGTTGATGGCGGCAGAGTTAAGAGCCGTTGACGTTGACTTTAGCTTTGCACCCGTTCTTGATGTCGAATGTGGCATCAGTCAGGTCATCGGTGATCGCGCCTTCTCCCAGCGGCCAGAACGGGTTGCGTCCCTCGCATTGGACTTTGCAAAGGGCATGCGCCGTGCTGGCATGGCCGCCGTAGGTAAGCATTTCCCTGGACACGGGGGAGTTGTCGAGGATTCGCATCTTGCCCTTCCGGTTGATACGCGGAGTTTCGAGGAGATCGAGGCACGAGACCTTATCCCCTTCAAGGCCCTTCTCACTTTTGGGATCGAAGGCATCATGCCTGCTCATGTCATCTTTGAAAAAATCGACGCGCATCCGGCTGGATTTTCAGCATTCTGGATTCAGGAAATACTTAGAAATCGTCTGGGGTTTAAGGGTGCGACCTTCAGTGATGACCTCTCTATGGCGGGTGCGGCCTATGCGGGTGGTTACACCGATAGAGCGCATCTGGCCTTAGAGGCGGGATGCGATATGGTACTTGTCTGTAATGCACCCGGCGCCGCTGAGGAAGTGCTTTCAGCGCTTGAAAACCACACAATGCCCGCCGAACACACCTCAAGACTAGAGGGCATGAGGGGCCGCCCAAATCCCATGTCCTTCGAAACACTCAAGCATAGCGACGAATGGCGTGGGCTCAGCGAGCGAATCTCGAGCCTAATGGACTCATA
>CAYFLM010000121.1:0-3882 GCA_964343925.1 uncultured Methylococcus sp. | reverse complement strand
AGGGTAATGGAGAGCATCTGCGCCATCGTCTTCCATTTACCCAATGCTGAAACCGCGACTTTCTTGCGTTCGCCGATTTCGGCCATCCATTCTCGCAAGGAGGCAATGGTAATCTCGCGACCAATGATGACTACGGAGGCAATAGCGACCAGCGTACTGTGATCCGCTTGAACAATCAGCACCAATGAGGCTGCGACCATGAGCTTATCTGCAACGGGGTCAAGAAAAGCGCCAAATCGGGTGGTGAGCTTGAGTTTTCGGGCGAGGTATCCATCGAGCCAATCCGTAAAGCCCGCCACCATAAAAATCAGCGCACTTGCGATGTGCATATTGTCATAGGGCAGGTAGAACACGCCGACCAGAACCGGAATCAGTGCGATGCGCAGCAAAGTCAGATAGGTGGGGAGATTTAACTCCATGGTTCAAGTGTCCTGATCATGAAAGGTGTCGTAAATTTTCTGTGCCAATTGTAGGCTTATCCCATTGATTCTGCTCAAGGCTTCAACGCTCGCCCCACTGATTTCACGGATCCCCCCAAATTGGCGCATCAGTTCGTGTCGACGTTTGGGTCCAAGCCCCGGGATTGCATCGAGCTGGGAACTGTTTTTCGCCTTGGCGCGCCTCTGGCGGTGACCTGTAATTGCAAATCGGTGGGCTTCATCTCGAATTTGCTGAATCAAAAGGAGCGCCGGCGAGTGAGAGGGTAACATGAAAGGTGTCTCCAACTCTCCCGGTATCAAGACTTCAAGGCCTGGTTTTCGTTCGGGTCCTTTGGCAATCCCTATGATGCGAATACTGGCAAGACCGAGTTCATCGAGCGCTTTGAGCGCTGATTTCACCTGTCCCTTACCGCCATCAATGAAAAGCAGGTCTGGCGCTTCAATTTCGCCGGCCTTGATCCGTTGATAACGCCTTCTGACCGCCTGCTCCATCGCGGCATAGTCATCACCCGGCTGAATACCTTCGATATTGAAGCGTCGATAGGCCGATTTGACGGGGCCTTGTCGATCGAAGACTACGCAGGAAGCGACGGTATGTTCGCCGCTGGTATGGCTGATATCAAAACACTCCATGCGATTCGGAAGTTCTGGAAGCGCCAGAACGGATTGGAGTTCCAGATAGCGGCCGAGAAGATCCTGCCGATTCGCCAGTTTAGCCAGCAGCGCCGTCTCGGCGTTGCTGATGGCCATCTGCATTCTCCTCGCACGATCGCCTCTGAGTTTGCTGGCGATTTTGACGCTATGTGCACTTTGTTCGCTCAGGACTTCTTCAAGCAGCGCCTCATTTTCAATCGGGTGACTGACGAGGATTTCCCTCGCCACAGGTTTTCCAAAATAGTACTGAGCGATGAAGGCCTCAAGAATCTTTGACGGTGTTTGCTCATCCGGCAGGGATGGAAAAAAGACACGGTCACCAATTTGCTGGCCGCCTCGAATAAAGACCATTTGGATACTGGCGGCCGCACCTTTGAGAGCGCAGGCAATCAGGTCGACATCGCCGGCCTCTCCATGAACGGATTGCTTTTCCAGAATGATTCTTAAGTTACTGATCTGGTCCCGGTAGCGGGCAGCCTCCTCAAAATGAAGGCCTTGGGAAGCCTTCTCCATTCGGTTGGCGATGAGGTCAATGAGCTGATGGCCGTTGCCGTTCAGAAACATCAGGCTGTCACGAACATCCTCGGCATAGGCTTCCTCGCCAATGAGTCCGACGCAAGGCGCTTTGCAACGTTCGATCTGGTATTCGAGGCAGGGCCTTGACCGGTTTTCAAAAAAGGAGTCTCGACATTGCCTGACCCTGAAGACTTTTTGAAGCAGTTTCAGGCTTTCCCGGACTGAGGATGCGCTCGGGAAGGGACCAAAATACTGACCCACTTTGGCCTTGGCACCCCGATGAAAGGTCATCCTTGGAAAGGCTTGTTGGGTGGTGACATAGATGAAGGGGTAGCTTTTATCATCCCTGAAGCTGATGTTGTAGCGGGGCTTAAAGCGTTTGATGAGTTGGCTTTCGAGCAGCAGCGCTTCGCCTTCGGTGTGCGTGGTGTGGACAACGATGCTGCGAATCCGGTTCACCATGGCCTGCTGTTTGGGCGAGGCGCCTCGGCCGGAAAAATAGCTCGAAACGCGTTTTTTAAGGTTTTTGGCCTTACCCACGTAGATGACTTCACCCTGATCATTCAGCATCCGATATACCCCGGGCTTATGGGTCAGTGACTTCAGGAAGGCCGGTATATCGAAGGGTGTGTGTGTGGGCGAATCTGTCATGGTGAAGTAGCGAACAATTGGGTTGCCATTGTAGCGCCCGGTCGCAGGCGAAGGGACAGATTTGATATGATCTCACTCAAGTTGCGGCGTCATTGAGGCGCCTTTTTTATTCAGGATTTTCTGTATGACCATTCGGACCCGATTTGCGCCCAGTCCCACCGGTTACCTCCATGTGGGGGGAGCGAGGACAGCCCTTTTCTCATGGCTTTATGCCCGTAAACACGGTGCGACCTTTATCTTGAGAATTGAAGATACGGATCTGGAACGCTCAACGGCTGAGTCCGTGAATGCCATTTTGGAAGGGATGACCTGGTTAGGTCTTGAATATGATGAAGGTCCTTTCTATCAAACGCATCGGTTTGATCGCTACAAGGCGATCATTCAAACCCTATTGGATCAAAAGCATGCCTATCACTGTTATTGCAGTAAGGAAGAGCTGGATGCGCTTCGTGCTGAGCAGATGGATCGGAAGGAAAAGCCTCGCTATGACGGACGTTGCCGACATCGGACGGAGCCAAGAGCGGGGGTCAGCCCGGTGGTTCGTTTCAGAAATCCGGATGAGGGAGAAGTGGTTATCGAGGATCTCGTCAAAGGGCGGATCGTTGTAAAGAATGCAGAGCTCGATGATCTCATCATTGCAAGATCGGACGGTTCTCCAACCTACAATCTCACCGTGGTGGTGGATGATCTCGATATGGGGATTACCCATGTGATTCGAGGGGATGACCACGTTAACAATACGCCGAGACAGATCAATATCCTCAAGGCATTGGGGGCCACGCTGCCGCATTATGCACATGTGCCCATGATTTTGGGTTCTGACGGTGCAAGG
This sequence comes from uncultured Methylococcus sp., assembly GCA_964343925.1. Taxonomy (GTDB): domain Bacteria; phylum Pseudomonadota; class Gammaproteobacteria; order Methylococcales; family Methylococcaceae; genus UBA6136. Next base: position 789 of record CAYFLM010000121.1, on the reverse strand, counting down.
CTTTCCAAGCGCCATGGTGCGGTGAGTGTCATGCAATACCGGGATGAGGGCTATCTCCCCGAAGCGCTGCTGAATTATCTGGTGCGCCTCGGATGGTCGCATGGGGATCAGGAGATCTTCTCGATTGATGAAATGGTCCAGCATTTTGATATTCCCAACATCAATCATTCAGCATCGACCTTTAATCCTGAAAAGCTGCTCTGGTTGAATCATCATTACCTGATGCATGCAGATCCTGTGCATGTCGCGCATCATTTGCGTTGGCATCTCGGTAATCTCGGGATTGATCCCGCTGAAGGTCCGGATGTGGTGGAGGTCGTTAAGGCCCAGCGCGAGCGCAATAAGACCCTGGTAGATATGGCCAAGGCCAGTGCATTTTTTTACCAGGATTTCGAAACCTTTGATGAAAAGGCGGCGGGTAAGCATCTTTCCGGAGAAACGCTCCCCGGCCTCAAAAAGCTGAGGGAAAATCTTGCGGCCTTAAGGCCCTGGGTTAGGGAGAGCCTTCATGACCTCATTAATGCAACGGCAGAGGAAGTCGGGGTCAAAATGGGGGCCGTTGCACAGCCCCTTCGTGTTGCGGTTTCTGGAACCACGGTTTCGCCTCCCATCGATCTGACCCTTGAAATTCTAGGGCAGGAAAAAACGCTTAAGCGCCTTGATCGGGCGATCCAGTACATAGAAAAAACACTGGACACGTAGGTGTAAGTTAGCTAAGATTTGCGGCTGACGTTGCGGGGCCATAGCTCAGCTGGGAGAGCGCTACAATGGCATTGTAGAGGTCGCGAG
>CAYFLM010000120.1:0-3896 GCA_964343925.1 uncultured Methylococcus sp. | reverse complement strand
GAAAAGCTTGCTGCCGCATTGGCATCCAAAAGACGCTAAAAATGAGGGACTCAGCATTATGGGTTGAACAAGGCTTTCAATACGGGAAGAATTTTGGCATCCGTTGACCCAAACTTATCGAGGTTAAAGCTGAATCTTCCGGGCTCGTATTTCGCGTAACCGACTTCAACACCCTCCTTGTATACCGAAAATGTAGCTTGAGAGAGATACATAGCCAGATCCCAAGTCCATTCTGCGTGGTACTTCATGATATGTTCGCAGTCGCGCTCCTCGTTGGGCCATATACCCTTCGCCTTGATGCCAAATGAAGTCAAATCCTTTTCTATCGTACCTTGGTAATCGTCCATCAAGGTATCCGTGTTCCTTTCGACACAGATATTAGTGACTTTATAAGGCACGGGCTTGATATCACGCGTAATTGAGCAACCTTGGAAAAAACTGACCAAAGGAAACACCAAAAGAAAGCTGGATAATCGCATATTCACCTCAGTAATCATTTGATGGATCGGCAAGTCTAGAGTTAACCTCATTTGACCTCTTCGCTACCGGCAAGGGAAGACCTAAAGCCCAGATATACCATAAGGGATCAACACGACTCGAAACTACTCCGTATCGGGTCGCTGTGATAGTATCGATTAAAGCACACTGTAGATCCATTAACTTTAAGTATCTACTTCCGATTCACATCGTCGCTGCGATTGATGCTCTGATATGCGTGGTTTCACTCTGGTTTTCGCTCAGTTGACCCTAGTCACTCTGACGTTGATCGGTAGAGACGCTTCAAGCAAGGAATCAATCAATGAGACCCTTGGACTCGCCGACTATGTTATGGGCACCAAGGAGCACCAGCCTCTTAAAGATCTGGGAATCACTTGGGGAGGCTGGGTTCAAGCTGGGGTGACTGCCAATGCCAATGCGCCTCAGGATGGTTATAACGGGCCGGTGACTTTTGGTGATCGATCAGGCCAGCTTCAGTTGAATCAATTTTATCTCTACCTTCAAAAGAGCACGGATATTCAGGGAGAACAATGGGATATAGGCGGACGGTTTGATGCTGTCTATGGCGAAGATGCCATATTCACGCAGGCTTATGGTGTTCCTTACGTCAACCCAGGCAATCCCAATCAACCCATGCAACGAAATAACTGGGATCTCAATCTGGGCTCGCATAATAATCCCTACAACGCTTTTGCTTTGCCGCAGGCGTATGTCTCACTGAATGTCCCCATCGGGAATGGTCTTGGCATTAAAGCAGGACATTTTTACACGCCTATTGGCTACGAAGTCGTGACGGCACCCGATAATTTCTTCTATACCAAGCCCTATACCTTTCAGTATGGAGAGCCATTTACGCATACGGGGATCCTTGCCGATTATTCGATTAACGAAAATTGGTCTGCCATGGTCGGCGCCGTGACCGGGAGCGCCACGGGTGGCTGGGATGGTGGATTCAACCAACAATTGGGTAACTGGGACTTTATAGGGATGGGTTCGTGGAGTAGTGAAGCTTATTCCCTGAGTGTTTCAGGGACCGCTGGAGAACGATCATATTCTGATCCAGGAAGTTCCAGCTTTTGGGGCCTATACAGCATCATAGGCAAAGCTAACTGGTTAGATAATGCCTTACATTATGTGATCCAGCATGATCATGGGTTTGCCAATGGTGTATGGAACGCCATGCTCAATGAAGCGGTCAATGCCCAGTGGTACGGTATTAACCAATATCTCATGTATGACTTACTTGAGGATCTCGGCATAGGATTGAGAGCAGAGTGGTGGCGCGACGCGAACGGATTTCGTCTTTCAGGACCCGCACGCTGTTCAGCCTCCGAAAATGTGACGAATCTCAACCAGACACCTCCACAATCACAGCCATTCGCTGGGTCCTGTGGCGCATTTGCAAACAATGCGTATCGTAACCTGACCGGTCCCGGGTCCTGGAATAATGCCGGTGGCGGAGCTAATTATTACGAATTAACCGCCGGGATAAACTATAAGCCGCTTCGGTGGATCATCATGCGACCCAACCTTCGTTATGACTTTTCACAAGGGGCGAGCATGTTCCTCAATTCGCAAGGTCAGGCCATCGACTATCAGTTTACCTTCTCATTCGACGCCACCATTCTCTTTTAATCCACCGTCACTCTCGAATTTACATCTCCAGAAAAAGTGTTGGCATCACGGCAAATCGAACATCATAGCAATCATTTGCCGGGATAAATTTGAGAGGACTCCAGTCTATTGAAAGTGTCAATAAATCCTACAAGTCAACACAGGCATAGTTTGTGCTGCAGTTTGGCTGATGTCTTGTAAAGGCCACTGTATTCGTTCAATAAGCCTCAAATCATCACAATTTGATCTAATTTAATGCAGGAAAAAGCGCATTATGGTGACTTCAATCGATAGCAACGATAAAGATCTTCAGAAAAGTCGGAAGGTCATGACCCAACTTCTGACCGAGGTATTGACCTCGCAAGGTGCAGAAGATGCGCTGTACAAAGCCACCTTATTGGAGAGATTTTTCAAAGCCTATCATCAAGACCGTAACCCCGCCCGTCTTAAGAAAATCCGACAGATCATTTCTGGGTTCAGTCCAGATGATGCCAGTCGTGTCGTACGGGTTTTCAGTCAATACTTCAGTCTCCTCAATATCGTAGAGGAGTCACACGCCGTCAATGAACGTCGAAAACTTCAAGCACGGACTTCCAATTACTTTGAAGGCTCGTTTCACGATACATTCAAGTCACTCCATGATCAGGGCGTGACCCTCGATCAGGTAGGCTCCTTATTGCAGCAACTGGCCTACCAACCGGTGATGACCGCTCACCCGACAGAGGCTAAGCGCAGAACAATCAAGGGCGCGCTCAGAACCATCTTCCTTTCTCAGCAGAAACTCTCAGAAACATCGCCCTCCTCCTTAAATTACCAATCGGTCGTTGAGCAGCTCAAGCGTCAGATTCAGCTCCTTTGGAAAACCGACGAGGTCCGAGCGCACAGCATGGGCGTCCAGGATGAGATTGATACAGGGCTTTACTATTTTCCCTTGTCACTCTTCGCTGCCACCACCCGCCTCTACCGAAATATCGAAAAGTCGCTCGACGATGTTTACGGGGTGGGATCATCTGAGGCATTCCGTATCCCATCCGTAATCTCCTATGGCTCGTGGATTGGCGGTGACCGCGATGGAAATCCAAACGTCACGGCTGATACGACAGCGATGGCCGTTAAACTTCAAGCCTTAACGATTCTTCAAGAATACGTAAGACGCGTGGATGAACTGAGAGACGTCCTGTCCCATTCATTGGGAATTTCGGATTTCTCTCCAGCCTTTTTAGACTCCATAGAAACAGAACGAGAACAACTCGGCCCCCTCATCACCAGTCATGAGCGCCCGTACTTACAGGAACCCTATCGGCACAAGCTGGTCATCATGCGGTTCCGCTTGGAAAGGACCATTCAAGGACTTAGAGACAGCCTAGAATCTGGTCGAAAACTACAGGATATCCACGCCTACCCTTGCAAGGAAGCCTTTCAACAGGACCTCCTCAGCATTGATCGATCATTGCGTGAAAATGGGGATTACGATGTCGCCGACGACCAGCTCAAGGACCTGCTACGTCTTCTGGATACCTTTGGGTTCCATCTCATGAAGCTGGATCTCCGTCAAGAATCCACCCGTCATACTCAGGCAGTATCGGATCTGATGAATACGTGCCTCAATATCGACTATGACAGCTTAAGCGAAGCCGAGCGTCTTAAAGTCCTGGTGGAAGCCCTTAATCTTCCCGGTGGTCTGCGATTCGACTATGGGCTTCTATCACAAGGATCACGTGAGGTACTGGATGTCTTTGACGTGATGGCGAGGATGAGAATTGAGGTCGGTCCGGAATGCTTTG
>CAYFLM010000119.1:0-3967 GCA_964343925.1 uncultured Methylococcus sp. | reverse complement strand
CTTTCACTTTCGTGATGCAGCCTGGTCGCCTTTACACCTTCCCCCCTCAGTTCCGCTAGTTTTTCATGAATTGGCGCTGAATCAATCGACCTCAACAGCTTCCCAATATATTTCATCTGCCGTCGGTACCCCCCATGGGCGCTTATCCCTTTGGCAACAGCAAGTGCCTCCCTCAGCCCCTCAGTCAAACCTAGCGCATCGAGCACTTCATCTGAGAGTCGGACCAAAACCTCACCCAAATCCTGAAGTGAGTGACTTTCTCTTTTTCGGGCACTTTTACTTGGCCCCCTGACATTGTCATATTCATGACCATCGCTATAGCCGCTCAACCCCGCATCATCAGGTATCTCATCTTCATTCACTTACCACACCTCACAATGTAACAGCCATGGACCATTCGGAACTGCTCTAAAAGCCATTCGAACATTCAGAGCAAAGCCCATAAATCTCGAGCAATCGTCTTCTTGGAGAAAAGCATAATGCGTCAAGCTCAGCCTCGAGGGCTTTCATCACGCCGTCAGCTGAGCGCTCCTCCACCACATGACAATTCGTACAAATCAACAGCAAGGACTGATGAACTTTATCCGGATGCCTACACCCGACAAAAGCATTCAAACTTTCAACCCGATGTATAAGTCCTTGCTCGAGTAAAAAATCAAGCGCCCGATATACTGTGGCGGGTTTCGCTGATGGATCTGAGAGTCTCAAATCGTCGAGCAGGTCGTAGGCTTTGACCGATTGATGGCTCGACCAAACCAGCTCAAGCACCCTTCTTCTTAATGCGGTAAAGCGAGCACCAGAAGATGCGCAAAGGCGCTCTGCCTTCGTCATGGCATCCCCCACACAATGGCTGTGATTATGTGTCACGTTTCCAAGACCCCCCAAAAACTCATCTGCCCAACCTCAACTTGCACTCATCTCGGCTTCTCTTGAAGGAGCCATACCCCAGCTTATCGCTGTTATGCCTTTCCCCAAAAAAAAGCCGACTCCCATGCCAAGCCGGCGAATCCTAGAGATAGTGAGACGGTTCGCTTTTTGAACATGGTAAAATAAACAGGGTACAACCGCCCCGGTAGCTCAGATGGATAGAGCATCCCCCTCCTAAGGGGAAGGTCACACGTTCGAATCGTGTTCGGGGCACCAAAACCTAACTAGCAAACTAAAACTGTATCAGTCTCCATCGATGGGTCACCCACAAGGAAATGGAGCCGATGCCTGTCTGGTGGAGTCACCGCTTCGCCAGAATACACGCAGACAATAGCCTTGGCGTAAGGCATCGACTGCGGGGTAAAGTACAGACTTATGCACTCAGAATCCGCGACTTTTTCGACCATCAAAGCCATCCCTGCAGGCCCATTTGAAGCGATGTAAGCTTGGTAGAAGACACCCTTAATTACGTCAAGAAAACCACCGCCTAACTCTACCTCAGACATTTTTATGCGGTACCAAGAGTCAATATTCACATCAGCAGCCACAGCCTGTCTCCTCAATTGCAGCTTACGCCGCACAGTTTAAGACAAAATGAGCAAAAGACCCTCCTCCCCCGTCAAATGAGATTACAGATGAACCTGATCAACCAAAGCCACCTTCAAGAACTCGCTCAACAACTCACCGTGAGTCTCCCCAATGAATTCAAATTCATTAAAGAAGATATCGAAAAAACGTTGGGAGCCGTCCTGCAGACCTATATGGCAGAGCTCAACCTAGTCAGCCGAGAAGAGTTCGAGGTACAAACGCTATTGCTTAAAAAACTGCAATCAAGAGTTGAAGCCCTTGAAAACCTGGTCTCTGATCTTGAAAAAGGGCTCAAAAGCAACACTTAGCGCTACACCACCTTAAAAACCGACCACCAGACATTCATGGCAGCACTGAACACGCAACAAAGGGCCGCCGTGCTTAAAACGGACGCGCCCCTTTTAGTGCTTGCCGGTGCTGGCAGCGGAAAAACACGCGTAATCACGGAGAAAATTGGCCACCTCATCAGCCAAGGGATTCCTGCAAAACAAATTGCAGCCATCACCTTTACAAACAAGGCAGCAAGAGAGATGAGATCGCGCGTGGGGGGAATAGTGAGCGAGGGCAGCCTTCGCGGCCTAACTATTTCAACCTTCCACGCCATGGGCCTTGAAATCCTTCGAAAGGAACACCAAGCCTTAAAACTCAAAAAGAATATTTCAATTTTTGATGAGAGTGACAAATCAACCCTTATCAAAGAATTGATCAAGCATGGGGACTCCGATTTAGACCCAGATCAGCTGGATCACTACTCCAGCCGAATCAGCTTCTGGAAAAATCAACTCATTGAAGCCGAATCTACAGACGACAGTTTCACCCTAGACCAGACGGCAGCTCTGCTTTATAGGCAATACCAAAGACAACTTCGTGCGGTAAACGCTGTTGATCTTGACGACCTAATATTTTTACCTGTGAGCCTATTCAGGAATAATTCTGAAATTCTTGCCCGCTGGCACAATCAGATCCGCTATCTTCTTGTTGATGAATATCAAGACACCAACCTGAGCCAATATGAGCTCATCAAACTGCTGGCGGGTCCTTTAGGAAGATTTACCGTAGTCGGTGATGATGATCAATCGATTTATTCTTGGAGGGGAGCCCAACCTGAAAATCTTCTGCGTTTGCAGCGCGACTACCCCAGACTCGCTGTAATAAAGCTTGAACAAAACTATAGATCCAGCCGAACCATCCTATCTGCAGCCAATCAACTGATATCGAATAATCGGCACATCTTTGAAAAACAACTTTGGAGCGATCTGGGCCAAGGCGAACCCATCAGAGTGCTCCAACATAAAGATGAAACCTTTGAGGCGAAACAAATTGCATCGGATTTGATACACCACAAATTCCGTGCCGGGACACGTTACCAAGACTACGCCATTCTCTACAGAGGTAACCATCAAGCTCGTCTTTTCGAAACTGCATTGCGTGAAGCAGGAGTTCCCTACTTCATTACGGGCGGAAGCTCCTTCTTTGGCTCTCAGGAAATCAAGGATGTCATCGCATACCTCAGACTCATTACTAATCATCAGGACGATGCCGCCTTTCTGAGAATCGTGAATACACCGAGACGTGAAATTGGGCCAGCAACTCTCGAAAAGCTTGCTTCCTATGCCACAAATCGCCAGACCAGCCTTTTTGACGCAAGCCAAGAGATAGGTATTGAGCACTCTCTTCAGGGCATCCCTCTACAAAGACTTAGATCTTTTTGTGAGCTTATTAAAGAGGTTAGAAATCAAATCACGAATGGCAGTAGCGCCGTCGAAATTGTGGAAAGTTTTTTCTCCGCAATCGGATATGAGGAGTGGCTGGACGAGAGTACACCCTCAGAATCCGGGGCACGCAAGAGGAAGGCTCAAGTGAAGGAACTGTTTGAGTGGTTCAAAAAAATGCCGTTCGAAACCGAGGCCGCCATGGAACAACTCACTCAATTTGTCTCGAAAGCCACCTTAGCGGATATTCTTGATCGAAACCAAGAGGAAAACAGCGGGGACCGGGTCAACCTCATGACCCTTCATGCCTCTAAGGGACTTGAATTTCCCCATGTCTACCTGATTGGTATGGAAGAAGATATTTTGCCCCATGAGGCCTGCTCGACTGATGCTCAAATCGAGGAGGAGAGACGACTCGCATATGTCGGAATTACAAGAGCGCAAAAAAGCTTGAGCCTCAGCTATTGCACTCACAGAAAGAAGCGAGGTGAGTTGAACCGGAGAAAACCCAGTCGATTTTTAGAAGAACTCCCGGAAGACCTTCTCGAATGGCCGGCCAGGAAGGCAATCGACCCCAGCGTGAAAAAGGAACGTGCCACCGCCTCCCTGGCACAGTTGCGATCCCTACTCTCAGATAACTGAGTTACGCTATAATCGAGGCAAGCGCCCGTAGCTCAGTTGGATAGAGTGTTGGCCTCCGAAGCCAAAGGTCGTACGTTCAAATCGTATCGGGCGCGCCA
>CAYFLM010000118.1:0-3972 GCA_964343925.1 uncultured Methylococcus sp. | reverse complement strand
ACGGTTGATGCGGAGGCACCCCTCAAAGGATTCCTCATGGCGTCTTTTTCTTCCGCGGGGTCTCTCTATCTTGCGAAGGGGCTTTTTGAGGTCATTCTGAGACCCCTAGAGAAAGAAGGCAGTACGCTGCTAGCTTGGGTTAATAGCCATCGCGAGATGGTTATTCAGGTGACGGTGATCCTGACCCTACTGCTGGTCATTGATGCGCTTCTTGGAAATTATCTGGAGGCGCTGAATAGCTCGTTTGAAAGTATTGCCATTGAGCGGTTGATCTTTTCCTTATGGGCTTCTTTTTGTGTGGCTTGGGTTTTGATTAAGACCAAACCCCGAATGCAGCAAAAGCAAAGGCGGTGGGTCATTTTTCGATGGGTCATCGCCCTCACGCTTTTGACTGTCGTGTTATCGGCCGCGCTAGGCTATTTGGCGCTAGCCTATCTCATTGCCAATCATCTCATTTTGAGTATGGGCCTCGCCGGGTTGGTCGTGTTATCGATACGGGTCTCGGATAGCATCATTCACGATCTGGTCTCTGGAGAAAAAGAAAGAGCGTCGATGATTTCGAAGCGTCTTGGGTTCGATCAAGATCAGGATCGAGACTTTTTTGAATTTTGGCTCAAGACAGGCGCACGTCTCTTTCTGGTCATCTTTGGGCTATTGGTCTTTTATTTGGTCTGGACCATAGATCAACGAGAAGCATTAACACGGCTTCGTGAGGTGTTTTGGGACTTGCAACTCGGAAAGTTGGGCATTTCTCCGGCGGAGATTTTCAGGGCCATTATCCTGTTTGTTGTGGTTTTGTCAGGGACACGCCTTTTCCAACAAGCGCTCGATCAGAGGGTTTTCCCTAAAACGCGGCTCGATGCGGGCATCAAGCATTCCATTCGTTCTGCGCTGGGTTATCTTGGTTTCTTTTTGGGCCTCGGCCTCGCCATCTCCTCTATGGGGGTCGATCTCTCTAATCTTGCCATTTTGGCTGGAGCGCTATCCGTAGGCATTGGGTTTGGTCTCCAAAACATTGTGAATAATTTCGTCTCCGGTTTGATTTTGCTTATCGAGCGACCAATTAAGACGGGCGACCTGATTAGTCTTGGGGATCAGCAGGGGACGGTCAAAAAAATCAGTGTCCGAGCTACTGAAATTACGACGGGAGATAATGCCTCCCTGTTTGTCCCCAACTCGTCCTTAATATCAGGAACAGTTGTAAATCGCTCACGCAACGGAAAAGCAACGAAAATCGTTTTGCCCGTTCATCTCGCTTTCGACACCGAACTTGATCAGAGCATCGAAAAATTAGAGGCGGTGATTGGAAATCATCCAGGCGTTCTCAAATCACCAGCCCCAACGATTCATGTGACAGCCGTTGCTGGGGGGTCCGTGGTGTTGGATGTGGTGATCTTTGTGAGCAGTGTGGAAATGGCTCGAAATGTGACCAGCGAACTTTGGCGAGCCATTATTCGCTTGTTCAAAGAAGGACACTTGTCCCCGCCAAGGGACTGGCTGGACTACCGAGCTCAAGGGCATTGAGCTCAAACGGAGTCCTTAGGCCCGGAGTGCGTCGGTTAGGTGGGGCTGAATTAATTCCAGCAAGGCCTGATGAAGTTTAGGGCTTGCTGCCACAATACCCCCTGTTTCCATGAACCGGTTGCCGCCCACCAGATCGGTCACTATCCCTCCAGCCTCCTGGACCAGAAGCACGCCAGCAGCCATATCCCATTGCTGGAGACCAATTTCCCAGAACCCGTCAAAGCGCCCCGCGGCAACATAAGCGAGATCCAAAGCCGCTGATCCGGCACGCCGAATACCTGCCGCGTCCTTCAAGATATTTTTCAACATCCCAAGATAGGCATCGATGTAGCTTTGATCCTTAAAAGGAATACCCGTCCCGATGAGGGCACCCGTCATGTTGTTATGTTTGGTGACACGGATTCGTCGATTGTTGAGGCTGGCGCCACCCCCGCGAATAGCCGTAAATAACTCCTGTCTTACGGGATCATAAATGACGCCTTTTTCGATACGATTTTTGTAGAGGAGTCCTATGGAGACAGCAAACTGGGGGAATCCATGTAAAAAATTGGTGGTTCCATCCAAAGGATCGATTACCCAGACATATTCGCTATCCGGGTTTCCTAGATAGCCTCCTTCCTCGCCCAAAACCGCGTGATGGGGGTAGGCCTTGAGCAAAATCCCGATGATTTCCCGTTCGGCTTGGCGGTCGACGTCACTGACAAAATCATTCCGGCTCTTGAGCGTCACATTGAGAATGTCCACGCGGTCCATCGAGCGGGTAATAATGTCACCTGCGGCACGCGCTGCGCGTACGGCAATCGTTAGCATTGGATCCATAACAAATCTTTAAGAACGTAATCGAGGGCCTTTTGGCTAAATCGCCGGTAGGCTAAACCCGTAAGCGTATCAGACTTCTGCTATATTTTTCCTCTTTTGCGTCGAGCCACTCGAAGATGAAGCGTTTGGAACACGTCCGGATCGTCATGGTTAATACCACCCATCCTGGGAATATTGGTGCTGCGGCAAGGGCCATGAAAAACATGGGATTGAGTGATCTGGCACTCGTGGACCCCAAGATTTTTCCGAGCGAAGAGGCCGTTCGAAGAGCCTCGGGTGCCGAAGACCTTCTGGATCAGGCCAAAAGGTGTCAAACCTTGGACGAGGCGATAGAAGATTGCGTTTATGTCATTGGTGCAAGCGCCCGTCCGAGATCCATCGCATGGCCACAAATGAACCCGAGAGAATGTGGTCACTTTGTGGTGAACCATTCTGAACGAATCGCTATTTTGCTGGGTCGTGAGCACTCAGGTCTCACTAATGAGGAGCTGGAGCGGTGTCATTTCCATCTTCACATCCCCTCCATGCCGGACTTTAGCTCACTCAATGTGGCTTCTGCTTTGCAGATCATCGCCTATGAGATATTTTCTCAGAGTCTTGAAGTCACCCCTTCGAGCGAGGCGATTTTGGAGGAGGGTCGGCTTGCAACGGCAGGGGAGATGGCCTCTTTTTTTGGACATTTGGAGGAGGTTTTTTCAGAAACGGCGTTTTTGACGGCTTCCCGTCATAAGCGCTCGATCATGAGACGTCTTAGAAGGGTTTTCAATCGGACGCAACTTCAAGACAAGGAGCTCCATATTTTACGAGGGGCATTGAGCGCCATCCAGAAATCGCTCAAGGGCTTGTGATCCCCTCAGGATTTAAATGAAGTGCTAACCATAGTGTAGGTCGATCGGGTGCGGTCGATAAGACACGATGGCGACATCTGGAGGGAATGAGGAGGCTATCCCCCTTCTCTAGAGAATAGAGCGCTTCTTGATGCTCAAATTCGAGGACGGCTTCCCCCTCTAGAATAAGAACCCATTCCGCCGCTTCCTGTTCAAGCCAGACGCCGGGCGGTGTCCGGTGCCCTTCAGAAATGATTTTTTCAAGGTGGCATTGAGGGCCTGAAAGCAGCGTTTCAAAACGCTCTTCAACGTCTTTTTTGTAGGTGCCGAGATCCAGAAGATTGACGGGACGATGGGGTTTCTGTTTCATAGCACCTACTAAATGAGTCGGTCGGGGTAAATCATGACAGCCGTTTTTTCGATTCTGGCATTTATTACGAGTTTCCTCTGGTATTTTCGGGCGGCCCAAAAAAAACAACTTCCAGGTTTTGCCTGGGGCGTTGCGGGAGGATTGCTGTATTACATTGGTTTTTACCTTTGGATGCATCTTGTACTTAGTGCCTTAATGGGCAAACAGTTCCAGCTTCACAGCTTCTGGATTGGCATGGGCATGGATGTTTCAGCCATACTAGCTGGCCTTTCCTGTGTGTCGCTTTTTTACCTCCTTATTTTGTCCAAGAAATAGTATCCAGAGGCAAGATCCCCTTTCTCAAGCATGCGGGTTATGGTCTAATCGCCTCAAGGATGAAACAGGGGTGCCCTGCTGATAGCGGCGCTGAGAGAGACCCTAGACCCGATCCGG
>CAYFLM010000117.1:0-3974 GCA_964343925.1 uncultured Methylococcus sp. | reverse complement strand
GGGCCAGATGCTGTCTTGATCGCTTCTGCCAATACCTCATTGACCATTCGGTCAGTGCAAACGCCAGAACCTGACCCGTAACAATTGAACAGGTCAACAGGGCTGTCTGCAGCATTGGGACACCGAGCTTGCCATGGCTGAGCTCCTTTGCAGCATCACCGATCGCTTTCAAGTTGGTCGCCACCAGAAGACCTGCCGCTACAGGGGTTACCGCAGGGATAACAAAGGCCCCAACGGTACTCAGACCCAAGGAGGCATTTGCCACTGCAAAGGGGACTTTCTGAGTTTGGACAACCGCAGGAAGACTTCCGGGCTCGTCGTGAACAGCGATCCCCTCGGAAGTTCTCTGAAAACTCAAAGCATTTTCATGAGTCCAGTCGGGGAGATCAGAATCGGAAAGCGGGTCCGTCTTTCCAGCCACGGCATTGACCAACTGACCCAGAAACTCGTTTCGGGCCTCTGCACTCACACGAAAGCGAATTTCCGCCAGCGTACCCGCATAGTCAATCGCAACGGCCTGAACGGGATCCAGGGAAAATGCCCTGAGGATAAAGGTTCTTACCGCCGGTTTATTTTCAAACCGAAACAGCGACTCATCTTTGAGTATGAGTCGGTTAGAAAGAACCTTAACTGTAGGGCTCATGGGGCAACAGCGGTCGGATAGTGAAGAATCTGTTCGGTCCAGACGACAGCGGGCTGGAGCGCTCCGGAAGCCACCATTTGGTCCAGTTCATTGACAACATGTCGGTCCTCTTCATCCAGAACGTTGTATAGCGCACGTAGTTTTTTGCGCTGACGACGGATTTCATAGGCTATTGCCGACAACAACACCACCCCAAAGATGGTAGTAATGGCTTCAGAGACCTGTCCCATGGGCTATTCTCCCTTTATTAACTCAATTTAGCTTTTGACTGTACGGCTCGTTCGTAATGCGGTGGACTTTCGCGCGCCTGGCTTTTTGTTAGCGGCAGGTTGAATTTCGGCGATCGCAACGGGTTTCGATTCGGGCTCAACCTCACTCCCATCATAGCCAGAGGCCTTGAGCTCAAGTTCTAGCATGTGGCGACGTTCTGCTTCCAACTCAGCGACTTTGCGCATCGGCCAAACACCATTGACTAGGGCGCCGATCGCCGCAACGTTATTGGTGACCACCGAGGCGCCAACACCGAATCCCAAGGTAAAGACACCTGCCACACAGGCAAGATTGGGCGCCAGAATCATGCCCCAGCTTCTGCGGATATTCTGATCGAGCGCTTGAGCAATGTCCCGGAGTTCACAAAGTTTACCCAGCCCCTGTTCCATAAACACGATATGCGCCGTGTCCGTCGCAATCGAGGTCGCGCCTCTGAGAGAGATGGAAACATTGGCCTGCTTGAGAGCAATCGAGTCGTTAATACCATCACCCACGAAACAGACTTTCTTTCCTTCCTGCTGAAGCTTTTGTACGTAATCCGCCTTGTCGGCCGGTAAAACCTGAGCAAAGTAACGATCCATTCCAAGCTCTTCAGCGAGCTTTTTAGTGGGCGCCTCGTGGTCCCCTGAAATGATTGCAAGGTGCTTGATACCGCGTTTTCTAAGCCCCTCGATGATGTCTTTGACTTCCGGACGGAGTGCTGCGCGAAGCTCAAGAGCACCGCCCAGATGGTCATCGATTCCGACCATCACCATCGTGTCGCCATCTCGATGAACGGCTTCAAGCTTGGCCTCTACTTCAGGAGGGAGCTGAATACCCTCCATTTCCATGTAGCGCTTACTGCCCACTCGGATGATATGTCCGTTCACACCCACGCTGATGCCATAGCCCACTTTGTACTGGGTTTCGTCGGTTGCGGGGAGTTCCAGCCCAAGTTCCTCGGCTTTGTGCAGGATCGCCAGTGCAATAGGATGATGGAATTTCCGTTCCGCCGCCGCGGCGTACATCAAGACTTCTTCAGCCGAATGATTGAATGCCGTAACAATCTCTCCAACCTCTGGCCGCTCACGAGTCAACGTCCCGGTCTTGTCAAAGAGCACGGTATCAATTTCGTTCATCAATTCCAGCGCACGCCCATCCTTAACCAGGATGCCCTTTTGCGCGCAAAGTGCGAGAGAAGACAACATGGCGAGTGGCGCTGCCATACGGATACCCGTACCCAAATCACTATTGAGCACGGCAACGGCACCGAACGGGCCGAGCATGGTGTAGGCCACGCCACCGAGCGCTAGGGTCGGAAGCACGACCAGATCCGCAAGACGCTCGCCCTTGTTTTGGGAAGTCAGCTTGTAACCGGCAGTATCGTTCAAAATCTGACTGATTTTTGCAGAGGCCGTTTCGCTTCCAGCTTGCTCGACTGAAACAAAGATTTTTCCAGCGACGAGAATCGTCGAAGCGTAGACTCGGTCCCCGACCCCCTTTTCGGCCGGCGTCGATTCTCCCGTCAAGGCATGCTGATCAATCATGGCCATCCCATCGACGATGTGACCATCGACTGGGACCATGTCACCCGTGTGTACGGCTACGATGTCACCCTGTTCGAGCTTATCCAGAGAAACTTCGATTTCAACACCATCTCGAACCAGCCAGACATAGCGAGGCTGCTTTCCAAAGGCATTGAGCAACATCTTCTTGGAATTGTCTTCAGTCTTCTTGACGAGCAGTCGTCCAAGAGAGAGACACCACGCCATCACAGCACCCGGCAAGATCTGCATGGTGGCTAAACAACCGACAACCACGACGCTATCGAGGATATCAACGCCAAGACGGCGCTCCTTGACCACGACCTCATAAGCGCCCTTGAAGCATGGGATAGCTGTATAGAGGAATAATCCTGCCGCTACCGGCAACAAGGGAGGAAAAGCAAATTGGGCAGCTGCGGCAATCGGAAGTGACGCACTGCATATCGGGAGATCCAGGTCGAGCTTGTCGAGCTGCAGTTGAGGTTCCGCCTGTGTCAGGGCCGAGTCGAGGATTTCAAGCAAGTCCTCAACGGCTAGTCGCCTTGGATCATAATCGACCTGAACCGTGCAGCGCAGGGTATGGGTTTTGTAGCGATCGACCCCCAGGACGCTCATCAATTCCCGCTCAATGGCCTCGCAAAGCGTGCTCTTTCGGTAGAGAACGGGGTTTCTAAAGCGTATGGATCCCGTTTTCTGAGACAAGATTTCCCATCCACTGACCGAATGACCCAGCCGGTGCAATCGGACCACGCCCTTCTTATCGCGGGCGGTTGCAACGGGCGCCACCCGCAGTGAGCGCTGCCGGGAATGGGGAACCCCCGCCTGAATAGGCTCAGCGTCAAGCGCCGCCTCTCTGGTCAGTGCCTCTGCCAGCAGAATCAGAACATCTCTTGAAGACTTAGTCGCATCGTAATAAAGATCAACATAGGTCGATTCAGGCCCTGGAATCTTGAGCCCCAAAACCTCGGAGGCTGAAAAGACCCGATTAAGAAAACGTTGGAGTTCGGGGCTATCCTGCGTCGAGACCAGTGAGGCACTGGTCACTCGGATCAATCCGGGCTCAGGGGTGGAAACGCTGACCCCTGAACGGGGATGGACATCTGAATGGGTCTGACGGGATTCGGTTTTCATGCGCTCACTTTGAGAAAGAAGGGGCGCTAGCTCTGTAAGCTAACACCTCACAGAGCACCGACCATTAGGCGGCACTCCATCGGTCCGTATTATTTTTCTGAACGGCCCTTGGCTTCGTTCAAAGCCTCTACAGCCGCGCGACCACCGTCGATGAATCCTTCGACAATTGGATTATCCTGAGGAATGGATTTCGCAACAAAGACAGAAGCGTAGACCACCCCGTAAGACATCATGTAAGAGCTCGTATACAGAAACCTTGAAGCTGAATGGCCCATGCCTTCACCGACTTCACGAATCTTTTCTCTCGCCTTGGAGGCATCCTCTGAGGCATTGTGAACCGCATCCCGCATGGCGTCCGAAATCGAACGAAGCGGATCCTGATCAACTGCATCCGCAGTAGTTGCTTT
>CAYFLM010000116.1:0-4012 GCA_964343925.1 uncultured Methylococcus sp. | reverse complement strand
TTTATCAAGCTGGATGCCATGGAAAATCCTTACTCTTGGCCGGAGGACTTCGTCAATGAGTGGGTCGCACGTCTAAGAAAAGTGGAGCCGAATCGCTATCCGGATCCGAGTTGCGATGGTTTAAGGCAACGGCTTTACGCGTTGGGGGAAGTCCCCCATTCGGAAGATATCCTCTTCGGGAATGGATCGGATGAAATCATTCAGTTGATGCTCATGGCGCTTAAGCCTGGATCAACCATCATGGCGCCGGAGCCCACTTTTGTGATGTATCGGCAAATTGCCATGAGTCTTGGGCTCGAGTTTATCGGCGTACCTCTTAATCCTGCCGATTTCAGTCTCGATCTTGCGGGGATGCTAGCTGCAATCGAAAAGTATCAACCTGCTGTGATATTTCTGGCCTACCCGAATAACCCCACCGGTAATTCATTTGAACGTGCGCACGTTGAGGCCATCATTAAGGCCTCAGCAGGACTGGTCGTGGTAGATGAAGCCTACACCGCTTATGCCAATGACACCTTCATGCGCGATCTGGGTGGTCGCTATTCGAACCTTGTAGTCATGAGAACGCTCTCCAAACTCGGGCTTGCGGGGCTCAGACTGGGTTACCTCGCGGGACCTAAACCCTGGATTGAGTCTTTTGAAAAGATCCGTCTTCCCTACAATATCAATTGCCTTACTCAGGTGAGTGCGGAGTGTGCCTTAGATCACCCGGAGATTTTCAAGTCCCAGGTGGACCATATCCGCAGTGAGCGCTCGAAAATGATGGCTGCGCTCAAGACATTTTCAGCGCTTGAGGTTTATCCCTCTGATACGAACTTCATTTTATTTAAGATTGAAGGTCGCAGTTCGCAGTCCGTTTTTGAATTTCTCAAGGCGGCTGGAATTTTGATCAAGAATCTTTCAGCTAGCCCCGAACCCCTGACAAATACCCTTCGAGTGACCGTGGGGACACCGGAAGAGAATGCTGCTTTCATATCTGCGCTTGGTCAGGCTCTAGTCTAAGAAATAAAACGTTCTCATTTTGTAAGGTTTTAGGGGGGTCCCGACTTGACCCAGAGGCCTTTCTCCCACAAAATTCACAGTCGGTGACGAGTCTGAAACAGATTGTTTCAAAATTGACTCTCATCTGTTTGAACATTAATTTCAGACAAGATGATGAAAGCCCTTGGAAAGTATCCAGACATTGGAGAGTGAGCGAATGATGATTGAAGGCGTGGATACTGAAAAACGCCGTTTTCTGACCAAAACGGCCAGCGTGGTAGGCGCTGTGGGAGCCGGTTTTCTGGCGGTCCCCTTTCTTTCCTCCATGCGTCCTAGTGAAAAGGCAGAAGCTCTCGGCGCTCCGGTAGAAGTCGATATCTCCAAGCTTGAAGCGGGTCAACGGGTCATCGTCCTTTGGCGTGGAAAGCCGGTATGGGTCGTGAATAGACCCCAGGAAGCGTTGTCGGCAATTGCCACCTTAGATGCTGAAGTACTGGACCCTAAGTCTGATCAGTCTCAGCAACCGCTACAGGCCAAAAACGAAGTGCGTGCCATCCGTCCTGAAATCTTCGTGGCAGTCGGGGTATGCACCCATCTGGGTTGCTCACCTGTTTACCGTCCAGAACTCGCACCTGCCGATCTAGGTAATGACTGGAAGGGGGGATTCTTCTGTCCCTGTCATGGATCTAAATTCGACCTCGCGGGTCGGGTCTACAAGGGTGTTCCAGCGCCGTCCAACCTTGAAATACCACCACATTATTATATTTCCGAAACCCGAATCATGATCGGCATGGATGGGGGGAAGGCCTAAGATGAGTTCTGAAAACAAGATGCTAGGAGCGCTGAAGGAATGGATTGATGAGCGGTTGCCCATGTCCAAATTCATTGAAGATCAGCTGATCAAGTATTACGCGCCAAAAAACTTCAACTTCCTCTATTTCTTCGGTTCTCTGGCCTTACTGGTCCTGGTCAACCAGATTGTGACGGGTATTGTTCTGGCTATGCATTACAAGCCTGCTGCTGAACTCGCCTTTGATTCCGTTGAATACATCATGCGTGATGTCAGTTGGGGCTGGTTGCTTCGCTATCTGCATTCGACGGGAGCATCACTCTTTTTCATTGTGATTTACATTCACATGTTCAGAGCTTTGTTCTACGGGTCCTTCAAAAAGCCACGTGAACTGCTGTGGCTGTTCGGTATGGTGATTTTTGTGCTCCTGATGGCTGAAGCCTTCATGGGTTATCTTCTGCCTTGGGGGCAGATGTCCTACTGGGGGGCGCAGGTTATTATTTCCCTGTTCGGTGCGATTCCAGTCATTGGAGAGGATCTCGCCGTCTGGATTCGTGGCGATTACGTGATTGCCGATGCCACGTTGAACCGCTTCTTTGCACTCCATGTGATCGCTTTACCACTCGCCATTTTAGGTCTTGTGGTATTCCACCTTGCGGCGCTCAGAACCACAGGGTCCAACAACCCTGACGGTATCGAAATCAAGAAGAATCGCAATCTGGTCGGTATTCCCAAAGATGGTATCCCGTTTCATCCTTACTACACGGTCAAGGATCTTTACGTAATGGGAATCTTTCTGACCATATTTGCCTACATCGTTTTCTATACGCCTGAAATGGGTGGTCTCTTCCTTGAGCACCCGAATTTCGACCCGGCCAACCCCATGAAAACGCCGGAGCACATTCAACCCGTTTGGTATTTCACCCCGTTCTATTCCATCCTGCGTGCGATTCCCAGCAAGTTGTGGGGCGTGGTCGGCATGGGGGCCTCCATTGTCGTGCTCTTTCTGATGCCTTGGTTGGATCGCTGCCCAGTGAAATCCATTCGTTATCGTGGACCATTGTTCAAGATTGCGCTCTTTGCCTTTGTTCTGAGTTTTCTCGGACTGGGTGTTCTCGGTACGAAGCCAGTGACCGAGCTCAATACGCTTTTGGCGAGAATCTTCTCAGGGGTGTATTTCGCCTTTTTCATCCTGATGCCCATTTTCTCTTCGATAGAGATCACTAAGCCTGTGCCAGAGCGAGTTCAAGAGCCTGTTATTCCCCTTTCCAAGCGTGAGGGTATTCAGTGGCGGATGATTGAAGAAGCGCTCAGTGCGCTGCAGCATGCCCCCATTGTCCTCCAGGCGAAATCCTACCTGGCCCGATGGTCTGGGAAACTTTCCGGAAAATAAGCACGATGAGAACGTTTTTTGTTGCCCTGTTCTGTCTAGTTTCCTGGTCTTCGCTGAGCGTAGCCTCGGAACAGCCTCTTCAGCACACCAGTGTCGATGTATTTGACCAACTCTCTGTCATCAGAGGGGCAGGTTACTTTGCGGACTACTGCATGGGTTGTCATGGCATCAAGCAGATTCGTTATTCACGGGTCATGAAGGATCTCAAGCTTTCCGAATCAAAGTTGCGGGAAACTCTGTTATTTGGGGATCTCAAGGTGCATCAAAATATTGAAGCCTCGATGAGTGCTCAGCAGGGCGAAGCCATTTTTGGTGTTGAACCGCCTGATCTTTCATTGGTCGTTCGATCACGGGGTGCGGACTGGGTCTACACCTACCTTAAGAGTTTCTACGTCGACGAAAAGCGTCCCTTTGGTGTCAATAACACCGTACTTCCCAACGCAGCCATGCCCAATGTGCTTTGGGCGCTTCAGGGCGAACAATATCCTCAGATTCATCGTGAGCATGGCGAAGATAAAGTGGTCGGTGTTGAATTGGTCAAGAAAGGCCAGTTGTCGCCAAACCAATTTGATCATGTTGTCAGTGATATTGTGAATTTCCTGGCGTATGTCGGCGAACCGAGTCAGTTGCAGCGTGTTCCTCTTGGGAAATATGTGATTGCGTTTCTGTTGTTCCTGACCTTCATTCTCTACAAGCTTAAGAAGGAATACTGGAAGGACATTGATTGAGGCGGGGAAGGGAATGACCCCCTTGAAGCCTTATCTGGCTCGAGCTGTTTACGACTGGCTCGTTGACAATGATATGACCCCTTATCTCCTCGTGGATGCTAATCAGGCGGGCGTTGAAGT
>CAYFLM010000115.1:0-4021 GCA_964343925.1 uncultured Methylococcus sp. | reverse complement strand
AACTCAAGGGCGGAAGATTCGCTTTCGCCACGCTCAACCAGTCTGAAGACCTCTGTTCTGAGATCCTCTGCCAGCTCTGCATCGGAGTCTGCTAGGGATTGATTCTGGCAGACCAGGCATCGCACCTCCCTGATTACCCTCTCATAGGTCTCATGTTTTTTGGCATCGCTAAAGGTTCTAACTTCGACGCCCATAGCATCGTTAAGCGCTATCAAAAGAAAAAGGGCAGAAAAAAATCTCATCTTATCGCCCAAGATCTTTCTGAATTAACGGTAAGAACTCATTCTCAAAAACCTCGACCGTCAAAGGCCCGGTGAATTTGTGAATGATCACCCCCCCGGAGTCGATAAGAAATGTTTCTGGTACCCCATAGACACCCCAGTCAATAGCGGTTCTTCCATCTTGATCAAAGAGGATTTGATCATAAGGATTGCCAAGCGTTTCAAGCCAACGCTCTGCTTCTGGTCTTGAATCCTTGTAATCCAAGCCAATAATTTTGGTTTCTGTTTTTTTGGCGATTTCAGTTAACGCTCGATGCTCCTGTCGGCATGAAGAGCACCAAGAAGCCCAAACATTCAAAAGGACGGGGGTGCCCCAAAGGTTTTGGGAGTGTATGACGCGACGGGGATCTCTAAAGTCTGGAAGGCTGAAAGCGGGGGCAGGCTTTCCAATGAGCGGAGAGGGTACTCTTCTTGGATCAAGCTTGAGGCCGACAGCTAGGAAGCCTGCTAGAAGCAGGAAAATAACCAACGGGATAAGGAATTTGAATTTTCCCAATTGCATTAGGGGAGCCTATCCCTGAATTGTAGATACATGGATTTTGCCTCGGGGTGCTGCTATGCGGTAGCGCCTATCGAAGATCGAGAAGATTCCCCCTAGCATCATGAGAAGACCGCCGAGCCACACCCATCGAATGAAAGGTTTGTAATAGAGTCGGACACTCCAGGCTCCCCCTTCCATCGGGTCACCAAGGGCTACATACAAATCCCGAGTCAGACCTGGATCAATGGCGGCTTCTGTCATGGGGTTCTTTTGAGTTTGGTAGACGCGTTTTTGGGTCTTGAGTTGGATTTCATTTGGTCCCGGGTTTACCAAAAACTGTCCCTCTTGTGCCCTGTAGTTAGGCCCGTTTACGGGGATTACGCCAGTAAACTGAAAGATATAGCCTGAAAGCGTTGTCTCCTCACCCGGAGCCATTTTGATTATTTTTTCCTCACTATAGGCGCCTGATAATAAGACCCCTACGAGGAAGACCCCAATACCTAAATGCGCAAGAGTCATACCCCAAATGCTGGGAGAGAGACCTTTTATTGATAAGAGTGATTCAGTCCCTCTGATGTTTTTTCTAAAAAGGGACAGGGCCGTTAGCATAAGCCACGCGGCGAGAGAGAGACCTGCAGCAACTTTGATGTCATAGATGTTCCAGAAGCTTAGCGTCGTAATCAGACCTATGCCGGCAGCCATGACCGATAGAGGCCAGAGCTTCTGTAAGAGTTTTCCGAGGTTAGCCTGTTTCCAAGGGACTAGCGGAGCAAACCCGGCAAAAAGATAGACGGGAATCATCAGGGGAGTAAAAACCGAGGCAAAGTAAGGGGCTCCGACAGAGATTTTTCCGAGGCCAAGAGCATCTAGGACCAGAGGGTAAAGCGTACCCAGCAGGATGCTGGCCGCCGAACAAACTAAGACCAGATTGTTGAGTAGCAATAGGCTTTCTCTTGAGCTGAAGTCATAGGATGTCTGACCTTGAATTTGCCCTGCTCTTAGGCCATACAGAAGTAAGGAGCCACCCACGACAATCCCGAGAAACACCAAAATGAACAGCCCGCGGGCTGGATCAGAAGCAAAGGCATGGACAGAGGTCAAGACCCCTGAACGAACGAGAAAAGTGCCCAATAAGCTCAAAGAGAAGGCAAAAAGGGCCAGTAGAATCGTCCAAGCTTTGAAAACCCCACGCTTCTCAGTGGCGGCCAAGGAATGAATGAGAGCGGTGGCCACCAACCATGGCATGAACGAAGCGTTTTCAACGGGATCCCAGAACCACCATCCGCCCCATCCAAGTTCGTAGTAGGCCCACCAGGATCCTAGAACGATGCCAAATGTCAAAAAAACCCAAGCAAGGAGTGTCCAGGGCCTGGACCACCGTGCCCAAGCTGAATCGAGTTGTCCTCCGATGAGCGCTGCGATGGCAAAACTAAATGCAACCGATAATCCGACATAACCCATGTATAGCATGGGGGGATGAATGGTCATTCCAATGTCTTGGAGCAGAGGGTTGAGGTCCCTTCCGTCGGGGGGAATGGGGACGATGCGCTCGAAAGGGTCAGAGGTCATGATGATAAAGCTGAGGATACCAAAGCTAATCATGCCCATTACGCTGAGCACTCGGGCCTTGAATATGGGCTCTAAATTTTGAGCCCACCAGGTAATTGCCAGTGTCCAAAGGCTCAGAATAGACGCCCATAACAGCATCGATCCCTCATGCGCACCCCAGGTTGCAGCGATTCGATAGTAAAGTGGTAAATCAGTATTCGAATGCTCAGCGACATAGCGCACTGAGAAATCGTGGCTCACAAAGCTGGTAATAAGCGCCGCTAGGGCGGTCAACACAAAAAGACTTTGCACGCGTGCTGCCGCAATACCAGCAGCGATGTAGGACCTTATCCTCCGCTGGGCGCCCACAAGGGGGAGTAGGCTCTGAATCAATGCCATCATCAGGCCCATAATTAGGGCGAATTGGCCTAGCTCCGGGATCATTTCTGATAGTCCTTGAAGGTTTTTGGAAGCTGTCCGCTCTTCTTGAGCCCCTCTGCAACCTCTGGGGGCATGTAGTTTTCATCGTGTTTTGCAAGAACTTCGCTGGCCACTAAAACACCATGATCATCAAGTGTTCCTACGGCGATAATCCCCTGGCCCTCTCTAAAGAGGTCAGGCAGTATGCCCCTATAACTGACCGAGAGATTTTTGCTGCCATCTGAAATCTTGAATAGCACGGTAACACCGTCCGCAGCCTTGGCAACACTTCCTTCTTCGACCAGTCCTCCCGCCCTAAAAGCCCTGCCTTTTGGCGTTTCCCCACTGGCAATCTGGGATGGGGTGTAGAAGTAAAGTAGGTTTTTCTGGAAAGCCTTCAAGGCAAAAAACGTTGAAAGACTAATACCCATTGCACCGAGGCCAATCAGCAGCATCCTTTTACGGCGAGGCGTCATTTTCTATTACCTTGGATCAATTGAGATTTGAGTTTCTTCTTGATCGCCCCATCCTTTCTTAGACTGCTATATAGATTGAAAATCAGAACCAATAGCATGAGGGCATAGGCGGACCAGACGTAAAATCCATAACCGCCCATCTCGAAAAATTCTTTCCAGTTCATTTAACTATTTGATGTTCCAAAGTCGTTGCGGCTGCATTCTACCAATGTCGACACAAAAGCGCTCCAAACTCTGCTAGTGTCGAACTATCGATAGTTCTCTATCTAAGCAACAAGGAGGGGTACGGTGAAGGAATATGAAAATCAAGCAGAAGCTGCAGATTACTTCTTTGACCGCTGCAGGGATCCTATTTCGCCACAATCTCGTGTGCTTCTCTTTCGGCCTTCGCTCGGTCATGTTCCATTTCCCACTCTGGATCCAGCCCAGCTAGAGTTCTGCGAAACTGAAAAAACGGCAGCATTTCGCCTTGAGTCTCAGGGTTTTAAGCCGTTTGGGGGGCAGCAAAACGACTTTGATCTTGTCGTCATATTTGCAACCAAACATAAAGAAGAGGTGCTTTACCACCTGTCGCTGGGAATCAATGCTCTTAGGCCTCAAGGGGAGATTGTTCTTGTTGCCGCCAACGATCTCGGTGCTCAATCTCTTGAGCGTAAAGTGTCGGAGTTATTGACAGGTCCCCTGCAGGTGGTGAGTAAGCATAAGTGCAGAGTTGTTCGTGCTCGTCTGAATGAAGTCAATATTGATGAGTCTTTAAAGGTTGAGTGGAATCAACATGGGCAGTTACAAAAACTCGAAGCCACGGGACTTTATGC
>CAYFLM010000114.1:0-4026 GCA_964343925.1 uncultured Methylococcus sp. | reverse complement strand
GAGCCATTGGAACCGATCAGGACCAGAAATTCGTCTGGGTCATTCGTGAAGACCATGCCGTTGAATATCGAAAAGTGACCCTTGGAAGACAGTCCGGCTCCTTTCGCGTCATCAGTGATGGTCTCCATTCCGGGGAGGAAATCGTGGTGGAGGGACTACCCAAAATCAGACCTGGTGCCCATGTGCAGTCGGAACAGCTGGACTTACCCTACGATGGCTAGTGACATCTCCAAAACTGCCATATGAATCGATTTACCCACTTTTTCATTGATCGTCCGATCTTTGCAAGCGTTCTTTCGGTTCTGATCACGATTATTGGGGCTATTTCACTGTTCGGTTTGCCTATCGGGCAATATCCAGAAATTGCCCCTCCCAGTGTCGTCGTTCGAGCCACCTACCCAGGAGCCAGTGCCAAAGTACTCTCTGAGACGGTTGCAACGCCACTCGAGCAAGAGATCAACGGTGTAGAGGATATGCTCTACCTGTCTTCCCAGTCTGCCAATGACGGCGTAACGCAGCTCACCGTTGTATTCAAGAGCGGAACCAATCTCGACAAGGCACAGGTCCTTGTTCAAAACCGTGTGTCGCTCGCGGAACCGCGCCTCCCTGAGGAGGTCCGGCGGTTGGGCATCAGCGTTCGTAAACGCAGCCCAGATCTGAGTCTGGTGATCAACCTCACCTCACCCGATCATCGCTATGACAATGTCTACATGACCAACTATGCCCTGCTTCAGATCAGGGACACGCTTTCACGTGTTCCAGGAGTGGGAGACATCATGCTGTTCGGAGCACGCGAATACAGCATGAGAATTTGGTTGGATCCCGAGAAAATATCTGGGCTGAACATGACCGCAAGTGACGTTGTTCGCGCAATTCGCGAACAAAATGTCCAAGTGGCTGCTGGGGTGGTGGGGGCGCCCCCCAATCAGAAAAAAACCGAATTCCAGTATACGGTTTTGACTCAAGGACGATTGACCGACCCCAACCAATTTAACGACATCGTGATCAAGACGGGAAGGGATGGCCAGATCACCCACCTTAGAGATGTCGCAAGAATTGAGCTGGGATCCAAGGATTACAGCTCCGAGCTATTTCTGGATGGCCAGCCCAGTGTGGGACTGGCCATTTTCCAGTTACCTGGATCCAATGCCCTCGACACCAAGGCAGGGGTCATTTCGGCGATGAAAGACCTTAGAACGCGATTTCCTGAGGGACTCGACTACGTTCTCTCCTACGACACGGTCGTGTTCATCGAACAATCCATCAAAAAGGTCATTTCGACACTCTTTGAGGCCATCGCGCTCGTGGTTCTGGTTGTCCTGCTCTTTCTCCAGACCTGGCGCGCAACCCTGATTCCAATGCTCGCCGTTCCCGTCTCATTGATCGGAACATTTGCCGTCATGTCCGGACTGGGACTCTCACTAAATACCCTATCCCTTTTTGGCTTGGTCCTCGCCATCGGAATTGTCGTGGATGATGCCATCGTGGTTGTTGAAAACGTGGAGCGTAATATTGCGCTCGGCATGAAAGCCCGCGTTGCAACGCGCAAAGCAATGGACGAAGTCGTAGGCCCCATCGTGGCCACGGCGTTAGTCCTTGTCGCTGTTTTTGTCCCAACCGCATTTATCAAAGGCGTTTCAGGGGCCTTTTACAAACAGTTCGCCCTGACCATCTCGGTCTCTACGGTCATCTCGGCATTCAACTCACTGACCTTAAGCCCTGCCCTCTGCGCGCTGTTACTCGATCAAGATCATGATCGAAAGGATCTTCCAACGCGTCTGATGCATCGTGTTCTTGGCCCATTCTTTGAGCGCTTCAACCTCTGGTTTGAACGTTTTGGAAACGCCTACGGACAGATCGTCATGCGACTGATTCGAATGACTGGCTTCGTCATGGTGTTTTATATTGCGCTAAATGGACTGAATTTCCTGGCTTTCGCCAAGGTACCCACGGGGTTCATTCCAGCACAGGATATGGGCTACCTCATCGCTTATGCCCAACTCCCAAACGCTGCTTCACTGGAGAGGACCCAGAAAGTCATCAAGGAAGCGAGCCAGATCATTCTTGATACCCCAGGGGTTGCCCACGTCAACGCTTACGCCGGCTTTTCAGTCCTCAGCGGCGCCACTCAATCGAATGCCGGCACACTGTTCACCCGTCTCAAAAGTCCAGAGGACCGTTACGGCCACCCCGAGCAGCAGAATGAGGCCTTGGTGGGGGAACTCCAAAAACGACTTTCGGTTCTTGATGATGCCTTTGTTGCTGTCTTTGCTCCTCCACCCGTGCGCGGACTGAGTACGGTAGGCGGATTCAAGCTCCAGATCCAAGACCGCTCAAGCCAGGGACCCCAAGAGCTGTCGCGCATCACCAATGATCTGATCCAGAAAGGTAGCCAGCTCCCGGGTATGGCGCGTCTTTTTACGACCTTTAGTGCCGGCGTGCCTCAGCTATTCGTCGATATCGATCGAGGGCTTGCGAAATCGATGCAAGTCCCCCTCGAAAGCATCTTTGATACCCTACAGATTTATCTGGGCTCGCTCTATGTAAATGACCTCAACCTGTTTGGTAGAACCTATCAGGTGACCGTGCAGGCGGACGCAAAATTTAGGGCTGAACCGGATGACATCACCGCACTCAAAACCAGAAATCAATCGGGAGACATGGTTCCGCTGGATACCCTTGCCAAGGTGAAGCCCATTACAGGACCCGATAACATCCCGCATTACAATATTTATCCATCAGCCGAAATCAATGGCATCACCCTCCCCGGAGTCAGTTCTGGCGAGGCTATAGAAACGATGGAACGACTCCTCAAAGCAGAGCTTCCTCCTTCCATGGGATACGAATGGACAGAGCTGAGTCTTCAGCAGATCCTAGCCGGGAACACTGCTATGATGGTATTTCTCCTGAGCGTCATCTTTGTCTTTTTGACGCTGGCCGCGCAGTACGAAAGTTGGACGCTACCCTTAGCGATCATTCTCATCGTCCCAACCTGCCTTCTCAGCTCAATGACTGGGGTTTGGCTTCAGGGTATGGACAACAATATTTTTACCCAGGTTGGCTTCATTGTTCTCATTGGACTCGCCAGCAAAAACGCCATACTCATTGTTGAGTTTGCAAAGCGTCTGCAGGAGCGCGGGTTAACACCCGCCCATGCGGCGATTGAAGCGGCAAGACTGAGATTACGGCCTATTCTGATGACCTCTCTCGCGTTCATCATGGGCGTCTTCCCTCTGGTTATTTCTACAGGCTCAGGGTCTGAGGTACGCCGTATTCTGGGAACGGCTGTTTTCAGTGGAATGGCGGGCGTCACCCTATTCGGGCTTCTGCTGACCCCCGTCTTCTACGTTCTGGTGCAGAAGCTGAAAAAAGAAAATATGTCACCCGTCGCATCAACAGAGGATCCGACGTGAAGGCGAAGCGTTCTTGCCTGCGGTTCTTGGAAGTGATTGCGATCTCACTCGCTCTGTCGGGCTGTATGGTTGGCCCTTCCTACGAACTTCCAAAGATGGATCCGGGGGAGAGTTACGGGAATGCCCAAGAACCTGAGTACCAGAGGGTTGATGTCAATCTCGCCTGGTGGAAACAGTTCAATGACCCAAAGCTGACACAGCTCATTGAACAGGCCGTCAAGAATAACTACGACCTCAAGGCTGCGGAGGCTAACCTTCGAGAAGCACGGGCACTCTTCATTGATTCCGGAATGAATCTGCTACCCCATGTTACGACTCATGGGAGCTGGACTTCCATCGAACGAAGTCTTGCCGCCCTCAACTACCGGAGCTATGTTCCTCAAGGTCTGAGCCTCTACAACATCGGTTTCGATACCTTCTGGGAAGTCGATTTCTGGGGCAGGATTCGCCGAGATGTTCAGGCGAGGGAAGCTGAAATTGAAGCATCGGAAGCTGACCGACGTTATCTGACGCTGAGTGTGATTTCCGAATTGGCGCTCAACTACTTCAAGTTGCGCGGCCATCAAAATCAATTGGCCGTTGACCGTAAGAATGCAAAAAACCAAGAAGCGAC
>CAYFLM010000113.1:0-4077 GCA_964343925.1 uncultured Methylococcus sp. | reverse complement strand
ATGTGATTGCAGGACTCGTTCTCGCCCTTTTTGTAGTGACCTAATTTTTATGATACCCCCAACGATGCCTGATGATTCGAATGCTCCGGACGACGCCCATGAAATCGATCCTTCAAAAATTAAGGATTTGACGGGCGGACACATATTTCGCCGCTTCGATGGCGAGTTGGATCATCTCCATCATCTCGTTCTTGAAATGGGTGGGCTGGCACTCTCTCAACTCAGGGTCGCTATGGCAGCCTTCAAAGGACAGGATACGGTCTTGGCCAGAGAAGTGCTGAAACGCGATGAAACGCTGGATCGGATGGAGGTCTCTGCGGATGAGGAGATTTTCAAATTACTCGTTCGCCAATCCCCGGTTGGATCTGACCTCAGAGTGGTGTTCAGCGTGACGAAAAGTGTCAGTGACATCGAGCGTATAGGTGATGAAGCGGTCCGGATTGCAGGACTCGTTTCCCAAATCTTTAGTTGTGAGACCTTGCTCGACTCCACCAATCGGGCATTGCTCGGAGATATCAATCGCATCGGAGATAAAGCCTTACTCACCCTGGAGTCAGCCGTGGAACTTTTTGATACCTGGGACGAAGACAGCGCACTCAGTGTCATCGCAGGTAACCGTGATATGGGCGATGAATTTACTGCGGAGGTGGAGCGGTTGATGCATCACATCGTGAATCATGCCCACAACATTGGATTTGCCGTCAGTATGGTCTTGATGGTCAAGTCATTGGAGCGGATTACCCATCATGCCCAAAGTCTCGTTGAGTATGCCTTTTTCGAGATGAAGGGTCTGGATATTCGGGGCAATCCACGCTCCGCCTAAGCGCCTATTTTTCAAACCTGAATGTTTTGCGAGACCGCGAGGAGTTGGCATGGCTAGAAGTCAGTTAAAGCGTCTTGAAGGTGAGGTATCCAGTCTCGAGCTCTTGCATCAGGTTCCGGGGCGACTTCGCGTCAGAATCATGGCGCTTTACCGGGATGAATCGAGAGGCGTTGAAATCGAAACGCGTCTTCGTAAAAAAGATCATGTGAGTGATGCCCGGGTCAATGCTTTGACGGGGACCGTGTTGATCCAATTCGACGCCGTTCAACTACCTGACCGAGAAGCCTTGAATCTGGTTGAAGGCTTGATGCAGGAGTTGGGGCTCGACGGTCAAGGCGCACAGAAACAGGTCGTGTTGAAGCATCGGGCACAAAGAGCCCGTAAGCCTTCCGCTCGTTCGAGTCGAACGAGCGGTTCTCTCACTGCGCTTAAAAATCTCGCGCCGGGACTCAGTGTCTTTCGAAGGAGCGGAGGCACATCCGCCGTTGAGCGTAGTACTCCGTCCGTATCTTCAAGTCAGGCCTGGTTTTCAGCTTCTGTGCAACAGGTTCTGAACCAACTGGAGACTCCAGAGCAGGGGCTCTCGGCAGGTGAGGCCGACCGAAGACTTGCACTGTATGGTGCCAATCGGTTGGAAGAGCAGAAACAGCGTTCTGCACTCGAAATTATCGGTGAACAATTCCTCAATATTCCCGTTGCGATGCTGGGTGTTTCTGCGGTGGTCTCAATTGCTACGGGTGGCGTTGCGGATGCGCTGGTGATCGCAGGGGTTGTCGTTATCAACGCGGCCATTGGTTACCTCACTGAAAGTCAGGCTGAAAAGACCATCAATGCGCTGGGGAAAATGACGCCCTCTACCGTTCAGGTCTACCGTGATGGGGTCAAGCGTGAAATCCTTCTAGAGGATGTGGTGATGGGTGATCTATTGGTGCTTTCACCCGGCGCCTACATTCCAGCCGATGCCCGTATCGTGAATACCGAAAGTCTCACTGTCGATGAATCTGCGCTAACTGGGGAAAGTCTTCCCGTCGCCAAGGATCATCGCGAAATCGAACAGGATGCACCCTTGGGTGAGCGGTCCAATATGGTGCATATGGGCACGATCGTAACCGGTGGTAATGGAACCGCCGTCGTCACCGCCACGGGACAGGCGACTGAAATTGGATTGATCCAAAGTATGGTGGGATCGGTGTCCCCGCCCGATACCCCGATGCAACGTGAACTCGAACAAATCGGGGTGAAACTGGCGACCTTGAGTGCCGGAATCTGTGCGGCCGTTTTTGGGGTAGGCATGTTGCGTGGGTTGGGTTGGCTTCCCATGTTGAATTCATCAATCTCGCTCGCCGTTGCCGCGGTCCCTGAAGGGTTGCCCGCCGTTGCGACCACCACATTGGCACTCGGTATCCGGCAGATGAAGAAGCATCAGGTGCTGATTAGACAGCTCCCAGCCGTTGAATCTCTGGGTGCCGTTCAGACGATCTGTCTAGACAAGACGGGCACTTTGACCATGAATCAGATGAAAGTGGTCTCTGTGGTGACGCATCAACATGGTGTTAAGCTCGAAGCAGGCGTATTCAGTCACCAAGGTCAGGATTTTACACCGACTGAGCAAAGCGATATGAACCGTTTGCTCGAGGTTGTTTCACTGTGCAGTGAGGTTCAACTCCCTGGAGAACCTGGTATCGAGGGTTTGTCCGGATCCCCCACAGAATGTGCGCTGGTCGAAGCGGCGATCCATGCGGGGCATGATGTTGCGGCACTCAGACTGCGCATGCCGCTGTTGAATATGTTGCACCGTTCAGAAGAACGGCTCTATATGTGCAGCACCCATCTGCAGGAGGGCGAACAGTTCTTCCTGGCGGTGAAGGGAAGTCCAATGGAGGTTATGGATCTTTGCTCCCATTACCAAGTGGGTGATGAGCAAAAGCCCATTGATAAGCGCATTAGAAAGCGTGTTCAGCTGCAAAACGATGAGATGGCAGGGGATGCACTTCGAGTCCTTGGCGTGGCCTACGGCTATACCGACAGCAGTGAAACCGCGCTTCCCAGTGATCTCATTTGGCTTGGCCTCATCGGTATGGAGGATGTGATTCGTCCGGGCATGGCGGAACTCATGGCTGAATTTCACCAAGCCGGAATTGATACGGTCATGATTACGGGAGATCAGGTGGCTACAGCCCTCTCGGTGGGTAAGCGCCTAGGTCTCAGCCGTAATGGCGATATGCGCATTATTGATTCGAGAGAGCTGGAGCAGGCTTCCCCTGATGAGCTCAAGGAAATTGTCAAAGGGACCACCGTATTTGCTCGGGTGAGTCCTGCCCATAAGCTCAGAATTGTCCAGGCCTTGCAGGCCAGTGGCCAGGTAGTGGCCATGACGGGAGACGGTATCAACGATGGTCCCGCACTCAAAGCGGCAGACATTGGAGTGGCCATGGGCAAGCAGGGGACCGATGTCGCGCGTTCAGTGGCCGGTGTGGTCCTTCAGGACGACAATATGCATACCATGATCACGGCGGTAGAGCAGGGACGGACGATCTACGGCAACATCCAGAAAAGTCTGAGGTTCCTCCTCTCCAGCAACCTCAGTGAGATTCAGTTGATGCTCGCCAGTTTTGCGATGGGGTATGGGGAAGCGCTGAATCCGATGCAGCTCCTCTGGATCAATCTCGTGACTGACATTTTTCCGGCCCTCGCGCTTTCAATGGAGCCTCCGGAACGCGATGTGCTCAAACAGGCGCCCCGTGATCCCGGTCAGCCGATCCTTGGAAAGGACGATATTCAGAAGCTGATGCGTGAATCCCTGACGATGACGGCCGGCAGCATGGCGGTCTTTCTTTACAGCCTCTCGCGATATGGCGTTGGTGCGAAGGCGAGCACTAATACCTTCATGACGTTGACCGTTGCCCAATTCCTGCAGTCGATCACCTCCCGGTCAGAATCGACCAGTGTGTTGGATCGTTCGAGACCTTCCAATCCGTACCTTAATCTGGCGATTGCGGGTTCTTTGGGCGTTCAGGCACTCGCAGTACTCCTGCCACCCCTTCGTGGCCTGCTACGGCTGACCCCCATAGGACCGATGGATCTTGCCATCATTTTGGCAGGTTCCGTAGCCCCCTTTGTGGTCAACGAAGGCGTCAAGGCTTCAGGTATCACCCGACAGAGACGGGCAACCCTTTCTTAATCGAACGTTTTTTTCTAAAGGAGTGGTGGCCTCAGCAGTTTGAGGCCAACCCGTCGAAAGAGGGGAAAGTCGA
>CAYFLM010000112.1:0-4136 GCA_964343925.1 uncultured Methylococcus sp. | reverse complement strand
GCGGCAGAATATTGGGACCGGGTGTTTGAGGTCTTTCTAACAGAGTATCGACTCGGTCGAACGCCTAACCCCGATATCCTCTGTAACAAGGAAATCAAGTTCAAGGCGTTTTTTGATTACGCTCAGGCACTCGGAGCCGATCTTATTGCTACGGGTCATTATGCCCGGGTGACTGAGGACGCGGGCCGCTATCATCTCCTCAAGGGCTTGGATGGTAGCAAGGATCAGAGCTATTTCATTTATACCCTCGGTCAGACCCAACTCTCCAAAACCCTCTTTCCGATCGGTGGACTTCAAAAAGTCGAGGTCAGGGCCATGGCCCAAAAGGCCGGCTTTGACAATGCCCGAAAAAGAGACAGCACCGGCATCTGTTTCATCGGGGAGCGAAGGTTCAAGACCTTTCTTCAGCGCTATCTCCCCGCGCAGCCGGGCACTATCGAGACCGATGAAGGACAAGTCGTGGGTCGCCATGAAGGCCTGATGTATTACACCCTAGGCCAGCGACGTGGATTCGGCGTGGGCGGTATTCGGGGGCAAGATCAGGAGGCTTGGTATGTGCTTGCCAAGGATCTTGAGCGGAACGTCCTCGTTGTGGGGCAAGGGCATGATCATCCCTTGGGGCTTTCCGATACGCTCGAAGCAGGTACCCTGGATTGGTGCGATAATGAGCCTCCTGAATTCCCTGTCCAATGCAAGGCCAAGACCCGTTATCGTCAGGAAGATCAGGCCTGTTGGGTCGAATCTATCGGTGATGAGCGCTGTTTGGTGCGCTTCGAAACCCCCCAGCGGGCGGTGACTCCGGGACAGTCGGTGGTCTTCTATCAGGAGGATCGATGTTTAGGTGGCGGCATCATTGAGGAGACACGCTTCAAGGGCCAAAAGACCGGTCTCATTGGCGAAGCAGCCTGAGGCGGACGATTTACTAGCAATTTTAAGGTTCCTCAAATCACATGAATCTGACCAACCTTTCTCCCATCGATGGACGCTATGCCAGCAAAGGTGATGCGCTAAGACCCCTTTTGAGTGAGTTTGGCCTCATTCGCTTTCGCGTGGAGGTTGAAATCAAATGGCTTTTAGCCCTTTCCGAAGAACCCCATATTCCTGAAGTTCCGCCTTTCAGTGCCGAGGCGAAGCGTCATTTGCTGTTGATTGCGGATGAGTTTGGCGTCAAGGATGCGGAGCGGGTCAAGGCGATTGAGGCGACCACGAATCATGATGTCAAAGCGGTTGAATATTTTCTAAAAGAACGGATTCAGTCGGTCCCAGAGCTTTTGGCTGTATCGGAGTTCATCCACTTTGCCTGCACCTCCGAAGATATCAATAATCTCGCCTATGCCCTGATGGTCAAGGCGGCCCGAGCTGAGGTCATCCTGCCGCTCATGGAGCAGCTGGTCTCAAGTCTCAAAGATCGCGCCATTCAATATGCCGATGAACCCATGCTCTCTAGAACGCACGGACAACCGGCGACTCCTAGCACGATGGGAAAAGAGTGGGCCAATGTGGTCGCCCGTCTTGAGCGACAGATCGCTCAGTTCAAAGGGGTGCCGCTGCTCGGAAAAATCAATGGTGCGGTGGGTAATTACAATGCCCATGCCGTGGCTTATCCCGAGGTGAACTGGCCGGCCTTTTCAGAGCGCTTCGTTCAATCCCTCGGGTTGAACTTTAATGCCTATACGACCCAGATTGAGCCGCACGACTATCTCGCAGAACTCTTTCATGCCCTGATTCGTTTCAATACGATCCTGATTGATTTCGATCGAGATATTTGGGGTTATATCTCCATCGGGTTTTTCCGCCAAAAAACGATTGCGGGTGAAGTGGGTTCATCCACCATGCCCCACAAAGTCAATCCGATTGACTTTGAGAACTCCGAGGGGAATTTGGGCCTCGCGAATGCGCTCCTGACGCATCTGGCTGAAAAGCTACCCATTTCAAGGTGGCAGCGTGACCTCACGGACTCCACGGTGCTCCGCAACATAGGTGTAGGTCTTGCCTACACGGTGATTGCCATTGAATCGACGCTCAAGGGGGTTTCTAAACTTGAGCTCAATGCCGAGGTGTTGGGGCAGGATCTTGCTGCTAATCCAGAGGTTTTGGCGGAGCCCATCCAAACGGTGATGCGCCGTTATGGGATTGAAAAGCCCTACGAAAAACTTAAGGAACTGACGCGGGGTCAAAGGATCGATGCGGAGCGTCTCAAAGTCTTCATTGAGCAACTGGAACTCCCTCAAGAGGCCAAGCAGCGACTGCTGGCGCTCTCGCCAAGATCGTATACCGGCTATGCGGAAACGCTGGCGAAGAAGGTTGATGCATGAAAGAGGCTTACAGCATGAAATTTTGGGTTGAAAGGGTTGGGATCGCCTCTATGGGGTTTGCGCTCCTTCTCGGAGGTTCTGTTGCACGCGCCGAGGACTCGGTTCAAAAGCTCCAACAGTTTCTCGCCCAAGCCAAAACCCTCCAGGCCGAGTTTGTTCAGGTCCAGGTGGATGACAAGGGCAATAGCGGTAAGCGCAGTAATGGTCATTTTCTGCTGCAGCGCCCCGGCAAATTTCGCTGGGATTACGAGAAGCCCTATCAGCAGGAGATCGTATCGAATGGGGGTAAGGTCTGGTTTTATGACAAGGATCTTGCTCAAGTCACGACCCGAAAACTCAATCAGGCCATCGGTTCAACGCCGGCGCTACTCTTGAGTGGGGATGTGCCGCTTGAAAAGAATTTTGCCATCGAAAAGCAAAGCTTTGAGGACGGTATTTACTGGTTGAAGCTCCTGCCAAAATCTGAAGAAGCAGGCTTTCGCTACGTCCTTATCGGTCTGGAAGGCGATGTCCTTTCCGGTATGGAGCTTGCTGACCACTTCGGTCAGACCACTCGGATCTATTTCAAGAACGTCAAGATGGGAACGAAGCTTGATCCTCATGCCTTCGACTTTAAACCGCCACAGGGCGTGGATGTCTTCGAGGATTCCTGAGGAGGGTTCCGTGCGAGTGGAGGGTCGTTTTTGATGGTGTCGACCGGCCAACCGCTTGCTGATCGGTTGCGGCCCAGGTGTCTTGAGGAATATATCGGTCAAAAACACCTCCTCTTACCTGGAAAGCCTCTTTATGAGGCGATTCGAACCGGTCGATTGCACTCCATGATTTTTTGGGGACCTCCCGGCACCGGGAAGACCACGTTGGCGAGGCTGCTGGCCCTCAAGGCGGAAGCCGAGTTTGTTTCGATCTCCGCGGTGCTTTCGGGCGTCAAGGAAATCCGTGAAGCGGTCCAGCGAGCGAAAACCCTCAAGACGGAAACGGGTCGCTCTACGCTACTTTTTGTCGATGAGGTTCATCGCTTCAATAAAAGTCAGCAGGATGCTTTTCTACCTCATGTCGAGGATGGCACCTTCTGTTTTGTCGGTGCCACGACGGAAAATCCCTCCTTTGAACTCAATAACGCACTCCTCTCAAGAGCCAGGGTTTATGTCTTAAGGTCGCTCGGAGCCGAGGATCTTGAAGGCGTTCTCGATCAGGCGATTCAGGATGTTGAGCGCGGATTGGGTGAGTATCACCTTAGGGTGAGTGATGAGATTAAGGCCTGGTATGTGAGAGCAGCCGATGGTGATGCCCGGCGCTTGTTGAATCTCCTTGAAATTAGCGTGGATCTTCTCCCGCCGGGTGAATCCCAGATTTCAGAAACGCTGGCCCAGGAGGTCTTAAGTGGCGGAACGCCTCGGCGTTTTGATCGAGAGGGGGAGGAGTTTTACAACCAAATTTCAGCGCTGCATAAATCCGTTCGCGGCAGTGCGCCCGACGCGGCGCTTTACTGGATGTGTCGGATGCTGGATGGGGGGTGCGATCCACTTTATCTTGCCCGTCGAATTGTCCGGATTGCGACGGAGGATATCGGTAATGCCGATCCTAGAGGGCTGAGCCTTGCCTTAAGTGCTTGGGACGTTCAAGCGCGCCTTGGAAGTCCTGAGGGTGAGCTCGCCATGGCGCAGGCCCTGCTCTATCTTGCTGCAGCGCCTAAAAGCAATGCGGTGTATAGGGCCTACAACGCTGCCCGAGCGGATGCTGAAAAAACAGGCAGCCTGGAGGTCCCCGTTCATCTTCGAAATGCCCCCACACGCCTGATGAAGGATCTTGGTTTTGGAAAAG
>CAYFLM010000111.1:0-4174 GCA_964343925.1 uncultured Methylococcus sp. | reverse complement strand
ATCGATGATCTTTTAAAGCGCTTTCCTCTGGAGGATCGCATTTATCGACTTCGCTGTGTCGAAGCTTGGTCTATGGTGATTCCTTGGGTCGGGTTTCCTCTAGCGGCGCTTCTAAAGCAGGTTGACCCCTTGGGGAGTGCCAAGTTTGTTGAATTTAAGACACTGCTGGATCCAACCCAGATGCCGGGGCAACGTCGCGAAGTTCTGGATTGGCCCTACATCGAGGGCCTACGCCTGGATGAAGCCATGCATCCCCTGACGCTTCTCGCGGTGGGACTTTATGGCGAGGTACTCCCCAATCAAAACGGGGCACCGATTCGCCTCGTGGTTCCCTGGAAATATGGGTTCAAGAGCATCAAGTCGATTGTCAGCATCCGCCTTACGGAAAAAGCCCCCATCACAAGCTGGATGAAGGCGGGGCCGAGTGAATACGGCTTCTTTGCCAATGTCAATCCGGATGTGGATCACCCGCGCTGGTCTCAAGCAAAGGAAC
The DNA here is from genome assembly GCA_964343925.1 of uncultured Methylococcus sp. Taxonomy (GTDB): domain Bacteria; phylum Pseudomonadota; class Gammaproteobacteria; order Methylococcales; family Methylococcaceae; genus UBA6136. The sequence continues at coordinate 3,681 of CAYFLM010000111.1, read as the reverse complement.
GACCGATCGGTTCTTTTTTCAAGAAACCGACGCTGCTCTTCAATGGTTATGCGAATGAGGTGGCTTCGATGTATTCGGGGCTCGATCTCAAAACCTATTTCTGATGCGGGGTTTCAGCGCCCTTGTCCTTCGGGGGCATTGGCTCAAGCCTCTGTCCTTGATTTTAGGATTATTGCCTTTTTTGATCTTAGTATTAAGAAGCTATGAGGGAACGCTCGGTTCAGATCCGGTTGAAACGCTGACTCGAGAAACCGGTATCTGGGCCTTAAACTGCCTCTGGATCGTGCTTTTCCTGACGCCGCTTCGACGGGTGACCGGTTGGAACGCTCTTCAGCGCATACGAAGAACGCTCGGACTTTTAGTGTTTTTTTATGCGGTGCTTCATCTTCTGGTCTATCTCATCTTCGATCAATTTTTTGATCTTAAGGGCATCCTGGAAGATGTTTTAAAACGGCCCTATATCACAGCAGGATTTTCAGCCTTTTTGATGCTGATACCACTGGCCTGGACCTCGAGAGATCGTCTTATGAGAAGGATGGGGAGAAACTGGAAGAACCTGCATCAGCTGGTCTACCCTTCAGCGCTTCTAGGGGTGCTTCATTACACCTGGCTGGTCAAGAAGGACCTTCGAGATCCCCTCATCTATGCCGGGGTTTTAGCGCTACTCTTAATCTTTAGAATTCGGCGTCTCAGCACCTTCTGGTCTAAGACTTGACGCTGGGCCCGCTCAGTCTCGAAAACCATCGCCCTTCGACATAGGCACCCAGGAATATTCCGGCGAGAACGTAGAAGAGCGGCCAGTTGCCAACGCCAAGTCCTGCTATGGCAGGTCCGGGGCAAACGCCAGAAATACCCCACCCGATCCCAAAAATCGCCGATCCCAACCAAGTTCTCCAGTCAAAGTGAACAGGACGATTCCTAAAGCTCGGCTCGATCAACGGGCTTTTGAGGTAGCGGAGGGAAAACTGATAGCAGAGTGCTGCAACACTCACGGCAGATCCTAAGACCAGAAGTAATCCCAGATCACGGAACAATAGAAAGTTGATGACGACTTCAGGGATCACCATGTTGGATAGAGAGAGCCCAAGACCAAAGAGCATGCCGCAAAATAGAACAATGATGAAGGAAAGGGGTTTCACGCGTGCACTCCGTAGTAGGCCAAGAGGTGGGCGACACCGATGGCCGTAGAGAGGAAAATCAGAACGGCGATCACAGAAGGAAGATGTCCCAGTGCCATACCACAGATGCCATGGCCTGCAGTGCAGCCATTACCCATTCTGGAGCCAAAACCAATGAGGAAGCCTCCCACCAGTAAGAGGGCGGGTTTGATATGGGTTACAACGGGGTCTCCACCCATGGAGAGATACCAGATACCACCGAATGCCAGTCCCAGAGCGTAGACCATACGCCAATTCCGACCGGCTATCAGGCGCTCCGTCCTGAATTTTGGGCTACGGCTAAAATAGGACCAGGTCGATGAGAAAAAGGTACTCATGCCGCCGATTTCTCCGGTCAGGAGGAATAAAAGCCCAATGGCAAGACCGATGAGTACGCCACCTGCTAGATAGTGAGTAATGCCTTCAGGAAAAAAGGATGAAATCATAGTGCGATTCAATGGTGTGGATTCGACATTCTAGCAAACCTCGCCCGCTGTTCAGGATCTTCTAATATGGGTGGGTTGTTCAAGATGACGGCGAATCAGGTTAAGGCTCAAGGAACAGGCGGTTTCAATGTTTCGGTTTGAGTCCTGGCTCAAGCGTCTTTGATCTTGCTCAAACCCCTGGGGTGTGAGAAGTCCAAGACTGAGCGTGGGGAGTGACTCCCCGCTCAGGGTCTGTATCGATTGAACCAGAATAAGCTCAGCGCCGGTTTCATCTGCCAGTTGCTGCGCCCAGTTTGAGAGTTCCCGATGGGATGAATGGGTAGGCCCTGGAATCTGTCCTCCTAAAAAGCCCGGACAATGGGCAAGGAAGGTGGCTACACGACCGAGGCTTTGCGGTTCGGCTAAAAAAAAGGTGAGGCCCGAGTTTTCGAGTGCTTTAACGGTTTCGGCCTCAAGGCTTGTTTGTGGAGCGCCTGGATCAGTGATGGCAAAGAGCCATTCCGAAAGGAGTCGCGTAATTTCACTTCGGACGCTCTCAACTTCGAAGTGACTGGGATAGCGAATCTTGACCAGATTCTCAAGCCCCTTGGTTCGAAATCCGAGCTCGACGTCCTTCGGGAGTGGATAGCCATCCAGCAAGGCCTGGAGCGCAGATTCTCCAGTCCCTACCGTGTGAAATACGGTTTGGCTTGTGAGGGGGGTTCCGACAAGCTTTTGAAGTGCCATTTGGAGTTGGGCACGAAACATCCCTTTCATTTCCCGGGGAACACCCGGCAAACAATAAAATTGGCAACGGTTGAGGACGAAGCTAAATCCGGGTGCCGTTCCAAAGGCGTTATCGATGCGTTTGGCCTCTTTTGGGAAGTAGGCTTGCTTGCGATTGGTGTCCGGCATCAGGCGACCTGAGCGCTGGAACCACAATTCGATCTGCTCGAGGGCTTCCGCATCGATTTGAAGCGGTACCTTCAGCGCCTGAGCTGCAGCCTCAGAGGTGAGGTCGTCACAGGTCGGCCCAAGTCCTCCTGTGGAAATGCAAACATCAGAGCGCTCCGAAATCTCTAAAAAGAGGTCGCGAATATCCTCAAGCCTATCGCCAACGACATGATGTCGAGACAGTGTAAATCCGAGCGCATCGAGTTCTGCGGCGAGCCAGGCGGCATTGGTATCGGCCACTTCCCCAAGCAGGACTTCATGACCTTGCGAGAGGATTTCGACCTTGAGCGAATGTGAAGAGGAATGGGGTGAGCTCATGCAGCATTTCGAACGGTTTGAGTGAGGTCTTTGAGAGGACGGTATAATCACACTAGGTAATTGTCAAAGACTCGCTTCTTAAGAAGCGTTCCAACATGAGGTTCTGTTTTGATTTCAAATAAAGCCATTCCATCCCAAGATCGTCTCATCATGGCATTGGATGTGCCCACCATCGAGGAGGCCAAAGCACTGGTTGAATCCCTCGGAGATGCGGTGACTTTCTACAAGGTAGGGCTTGAGCTTTTTATGTCAGGGGGCTACTACGATCTTATTGAATGGCTTAACGCTAAGGATAAGCGCGTCTTTGCGGACCTCAAGTTTTTTGATATTCCCGAAACTGTAGCCAGGGCCATAAAGGTGTTGAGCCAGCATGGGGTCGAGTTTGCGACCGTTCATGGTAATGATGCCATTATGGAAGCGGCGGCCAAGGCTAAGGGAGATCTCAAGGTTCTGGCAGTTACGGTCCTGACGAGCCTCGATCAGGGTGATATGCGGGATCTTGGGTTTGATTGCGATGTTTCAAAGCTGGTGCTCTCAAGAGCGCGTAGAGCGCTGGCACTTGGCTGCGATGGGGTGATTTCTTCAGGTCTTGAAGTGCCCGCCTTAAGAGCTGAAGTGGATGAAAAGCTGTTGGTGGTTTCGCCCGGTATTCGTCCAGTCGATAATCGTCCTGAGGAAGATCAAAAGCGCGTAGTGACGGTTGAACAGGCCTTCCGGAATGGCGCGGACTATATCGTAGTGGGGCGGCCCATTCGGGATGCTGCCGATCGGAGAGCGGAAGCGCTTAGGGTTCAGGGACAGATCCGGAGTGTTTTCGGCGATTAACG
>CAYFLM010000110.1:0-4194 GCA_964343925.1 uncultured Methylococcus sp. | reverse complement strand
TAAAAAACCCTATCATTCCCGCCTCTTTTTTTTGGGCAGTCTCCTGACTGCCTTTTCTTTTTTGAGTTGGATCACACCCGATGATGACACACGTCATGCCAACCTATGCCAGATTGCCTTTGAAGATGGAAAGGGGTTCTGGTGCCTGGCTTTGGGACACGCATGGTAAGAAATATTTTGACCTGATTTCCGGCATCGCCGTTTGTAGCCTGGGGCATGCGCATCCGGACATCGCCCAGGCGATAGGAGATCAAGCGACAAAATTAATCCACACCTCCAACCTGTATCAAATCGACCTACAAGAGCAGTTGGCAGATGAACTTTGCAAGATCAGCCGATTAAGCAACGCTTTTTTCTGTAACTCTGGGGCAGAAGCCAATGAAGCCGCTCTGAAGCTAGCTCGTAAGTATGGTCACGACCGGAACATTGAAAATCCGAAAGTCATCGTCATGGAGAATAGTTTCCATGGACGCACGCTATTTACCCTAAGCGCGACTGGAAACACTAAGGTTCAACAGGGTTTTGAACCTCTAGTTTCGGGTTTCATTCGAGTGCCCTACGGAGATGAATCAGCAATCAGAGCCATCAGTGACCCCGAGGTTGTTGCGATTCTGGTCGAGCCCGTTCAGGGCGAAGGTGGTGTCCGAATCCCCCAAGCGGGATATCTAAGGGCTTTACGATCTATCTGCAACCAGAATGAGTGGTTGCTCATGCTCGATGAGGTACAAACCGGAATGGCTCGAACAGGCCGGTGGTTTGGGCATCAACATGAGGATGTCAGCCCGGATGTCATGACGCTTGCAAAAGCGCTTGGAAATGGAGTTCCTATAGGCGCCTGCATCGCTGGGGGTAAGGCCGCACATGTTCTTGGCGCAGGGAATCACGGATCCACATTTGGCGGAAATCCCCTGGCCTGTAGGGCTGCTCTCGAAGTCATCGAGATCATTCGCCGCCAATTACTGGTGGAAAGGGCAGAGCATCTTGGGCAACACATATTGAACGGCCTTAAAAATCGATTGAGCCATCATCCCCAGGTTGTTGATATTCGTGGCTTGGGACTGATGATCGGGATCGAACTCGGTGTTGATTGCGCTCATCTTGTGAAAATGGCGCTGGATAGGGGGTTACTGGTCAATGTTACGGCCGGTAACACCCTTCGCTTACTCCCCCCTCTCATTCTCAGCGATGAGGAGGCTGAGGAATTAATTTCATCTATTTCAATATTGATCGAGGATTACACCTCTCAGTAGCTCACTAGGAGAGCACATGAGCGTACGTCATTTTGTTAACTTGACCGATCTAAGTCCTGAAGAAATCAGGGCATTGATTGCCCGGGCAACTGAGCTTAAACACTTAAAGAGTGGCTTCGAACCACTCAAAAATAAGGTTTTAGGGATGTTGTTCGAAAAATCTTCCACCCGAACCAGAGTTTCATTTGAATCTGGAATGATACAGATGGGTGGCGGTTCTATTTTTCTCTCTCCAAGGGACACTCAATTAGGGCGCGGAGAACCGATTGAGGACTCAGCCCGCGTCATATCAAGCATGGTGGATTGCATTATGCTTAGAACGAATGAACATAAGACGGTAGAGATCTTCGCCGAGTACTCACGTGTTCCAGTGATCAATGGACTAACGGATCGCAGCCATCCATGCCAGCTATTGGCAGATCTACAGACCTTTTTCGAACATCGGGGTGATATTCGGGGAAAACAGGTCACTTGGATTGGGGATGGCAACAACATGTGTCATTCCTATATCGAGGCTGCCAAACTTTTGGAGTTCAATCTGACCATCGCATGCCCGATAGGCTATGAACCAGACGATGACTATTTAAAGCTCGGCGGGGCCCACGTAGCGATCAGTCGAGACCCGATTTTGGCAGCGAAAGGGGCTCATCTCATCGTGACTGATGTTTGGGCCAGCATGGGGCAGGAGGAGGAGCAGGGCCTAAGAGAAATGGCGTTCAAAGGATTCGAAGTCACCCGCGAGATCATGGCTCAGGGCGCAGAGGATTGTATTTTCATGCACTGCCTGCCGGCGCACAGAGGTGAAGAGGTCAGTTCCGCGGTGATTGACGGTCCGCAAAGTGTGGTTTGGGACGAAGCGGAAAACCGGCTACACGCCCAGAAAGCGCTGCTTGAATTTTTGATGGATACCAACAGCCCTGCCAGAAGGCAAGTAGCTCATTAGCTATTGACGAGAAGATGCCTGATCAGGTCTCTCTCACACAGGACTTCAGCCTCACTCGCACGTATCATAGAGAGTGAGAATTCTGTCTGGTTGAGACCCTTTACGATCTCCCAACCCTTTGATGTGGTCTTCACGGGAAACGAAAACATGATCCCGGCCTCGACCCCGTAACTTCCATCGCTAAGAACAATCTTGCTGGACCACGAGTCTTGCGGTGTTCCATAGATCCAGTCTTTCATGTGATTTATTGCTGCATTTGCGGCTGATGCGGCACTTGATTTTCCGCGCAGCTTAATCACCTCCGCCCCGCGGTTCTGAACCGTAGCAATGAGTTCATCCTTGTACCAGCGATCATCGACAAGATCTTGAACTGGTCTACCGCTGACACTGGCATGACTGATGTCTGGGAACTGTGTAACTGAGTGATTTCCCCAAACGATCATCCTTTTGACGCTATCAACCCGAGCTCCCACCCTATCGGCAACCAGACTTACGGCCCTGTTATGGTCAAGCCGGGACATCGCCATAAAGTTCTCTCGACGAAGATCTGGTGCGTTTGAAAATGCAATGAGCGCATTCGTATTGACTGGATTTCCAACCACCAGGACTTTCACATTACGCTTGGAAACCGCATTGATTGCACGCCCCTGAACGGAAAAAATGCCCGCATTGGTTTGGAGTAAATCCTTCCGCTCCATTCCCGGCCCCCTTGGCCTCGCGCCTACGAGGAAAATCAGATCTGCGTCTTTGAAGGCCACTTCCGGATTGCTACTGCAGGATACCTCTCCAACTACCGGAGAGGCGCAATCTTCAAGTTCCATTGCAATGCCTTTCAGAGCATCCACCATTTCAGGCACCTCCAGCAGGCTGAGGTGAATCAGCTGATCGGGGCCAAGAAGATCACCCACCGCCAACCTAAATATTAAGGAATAGCTGATTTGGCCTGCTGCACCAGAAACGGCAATTTTTATGGGCGTCTTCATAGGGTCTCGCCTGATTGATGACCCAATTTATGGAGCCGGAAAGCCCTTATCATTAAGCGCTTTCTTGACTTGATCGAGTTGGATAAGATCATCTTGAAACTCCAACTCGACTGTTGCATCTTTTGAGGAGGCTTTCGCGTGCTGAATCCCATTGAGCCCGTTGAGGATATCCTCAACTGACTTTTCACAACCACCACACTTCATGCCGTTTACGTTCAGTGTCACTTTTCCCATAATGCCTCCTATGGATTAACTAAAGATTTCATTGAGGATGGACCCCAAGACCTAGCGCTGACGTTTTTACCCGTCCTCTCGTCGAGCACTAAATGGAAATGGTTTTGCGTTGGTGCCATAGGACAGGTAAAGCCAAATCCTGAAAACATAATCAGCCACTGTGGCACCCACTTTCTGAGCCTTAGGGCTTGGATGGGCTCCAAAAAGATGCAGCGTAATCTGGACCAGCAAGACAGCCCATAATATGAATCGGACAACGCCCAAAATAAGCACAAAGCAAACAATGTAGAAAAGTCTTACAAAAAAATTACCTGGATCTACATCCGTGGGTTCGAAAGTTGCCATATCACACACATCGATGATCTATTAAAACAATGCTTGTCAGAAGCTTTCACAAGCCCTCTATGGCGGGACAGAATACTCCAATCCTCGAGAATCTGTTAGATCAGGATGGATCAGTAGATTATTGCGAACAATTCATCCCATCCGACTGGGCTAGCTCTCTGTTTGACCGACTCATTAGTGAAACGCCATGGCAGCAGGAGTCCATACAGATTGGCTCAAAAATGATGAATTGCCCTCGACTCACTTTCTGGATGGGTGATCCAGGTACACGGTATCGATTTTCCGGAAAAAATCATCACCCTGCCGCCTGGTCTGATGATCTTTTGGCTCTTCGAGACAGAGTAACGCGAGTGACACAGTTAGAAACCAATAGTGTTCTCCTCAATTACTACCGAAATGGTAATGATTCGGTGGCGTGGCATTCAGATAATGAACCTGA
>CAYFLM010000109.1:0-4200 GCA_964343925.1 uncultured Methylococcus sp. | reverse complement strand
AGATAACGCCACCGATCCTCCGGCTTTTGGGTGATTTCATAACGCCCAAGATCATTGGGCTTGGGCTCTGAAATTGAGCGTAGGGTTTGAGGTTCAACCTTGAAGGAGACTCCCGGGGCCACCTGAATCCCAATAGGGTCCGCATCCTTTTCCATACTGGCCCGGTATCCAATGCCCGTATCATGAAAATCCTGATCACTAAAGAGTGCACTTCGCGCTGAGAGGGTATGGCATCCACTACAGCCACCCTTGCCGACAAAAATCGCAAACCCTCGCTGCGCCTCCAACGAAAGCGCCTGGGGCTTTCCAGCAAAATGCCAGCGGTCAAAGTCAGAATCCCCCGATAAAAGGACTCGTTCGTAGCTGGCAAGGGCATCGCCAATGACTTCAATACCCACACCTTTGCCATATGCGGCTTCAAAAAGACCCCGATAGTCCTTTAGCCCCTTTATCTTTTGAACCACGGTGCCAATCGAAGGATTCGCCATTTCGTTGTGAGAGAGCAAGGGCCCCCAGACCTGATCTTCCAGTCGATCATCGCGGCCATCATGAAAGAGCTTCGTTCGATAGCCTACGTTATAGAGGGTTGGCGCATTCCGACGAACCGTTCTCCCCTCAACCCCAATCGCCGTGGCTTGCTCCTGACTGGTGAACCCCTGCTCAGGAATGTGGCACATCGCACAGGAAAAGGTATTGTTATGAGAAAGCCTTCGATCAAAGAAAAGCTTTCGACCTAAGGCGATTTTAGCCCCGCTGAGGGCAGCGCGCGTGGGAGGCGAGAGTTCGGGTAAGCCCAGAGGAGGATGTTTTATGAGGGCCATAAAGTCCATCGCCTGCCCTTTTCTTGAGGGGAGGGATTGGCTATGGGTCACATAGGCGGGATTCTCATAATGCTTCTTATCATCCCCAGCTTCGAGCGTTCGCTCATTCGAGGATGCCTCCGTGACTGATGGCTTCGCTGGGGCAAGCTCGGGTCTTTCGAGACGCAAGGTTTCAAGATCACTCAGGATGAGGTCCGGATGGAGGGTGGAGACCGTATAGATATTCCGTATCAAACCCTGAGCATCGATAAGATAGAGTCTTAAAAGATGAGAAAACTGATGTAGGGAACGACCCTCTGCATCCATGTCCTCTTGAACCCCTTGCTGATAATGTTCGAGCAAAGGGGCCAGCTGTTGCTTCGATGCCGTGGTCAAAAAGTGCCATTCAAAGGGAGACTTCCGAAGCGCACCTCCAAAAGCCCGCATTCGATCCGGCGTATCTTTTTCAGGATCAAAGCTGATGGTGACAAAGCGGACCTTTTTTCCCAGTTTGTCATCCGCGAGGAGCTTATTTTGTAGCCTCATCATGACTGAGATCGCAAGCGGGCATCCGTTCGCATCCTCACAGCTCGAATAAATGAAACTGAGGAGCGTCAGTTTATCGTGACCCAGAAGCGCCCCAAGTTTGAGGGGGCGTCCCTCAGAATCCAGCACTTCGCCATCTGCCGAAGGCCCGAGTGATGACAATTGATAGCTGCCGGGCCTCGGCGCTGAAAAAGGCAGTGCGCCATATCCGAGCGCTTTTGAACGCTCGGTCTCGGAGGCTGAAGCTAAGCCGCCCCACGCCAGTAAAAAAAGAAAGCCGCCCAAAGCCAAATAATGTAATGGCTCAAGACGGCTTCCCATATCGCTTTGGGCAAAGCCCAATTAGAGATCCAGGCCCATTATCGAGCATCCGCAACGGCAGCGCCGGACTTCTGGCCCGCCACATTGGAATAAAGCGAATAGGCGCCAAAGCGCATCTGGTGAGGACGACCCAGCTTTTCAGCTGTGAAATCGATCGCAAAGGCCTCTTTCAACTCCTTACCATCCCAACGGTAGGCCTTGAAAAACTGCTCATTATCCGCGCCCTTCTTATCCCAGTTGGCGAGAAGAGAAGAGGTGTAATAGAGCCGCTTGCCATCCCAACTGGATGAGACCATGTTGACCTGTGCGCCAATATGCTTTTCGTAGATCTGTTTGGGACTTTCTGGATTCGAGACATCAAAGAGCCGCGTATTCCCATCCATGAAGGTATTCACCCACAGCAACCGATCATCACTGGAAATGGAAATATCAACAGGCAGCGGGATCTTGGCAGGATCCCCAATGTCACCCACCGCTTTAGCTTGCCATTCTCCTTTGGCATCTTCATGAATCAACCAGATTTTCGAAGTGAGTGCCGTAGTGGTAAAACAATAGTTATGGGCATCCCCCCAGGCACAGCGTATTTCAAGCGGTGCCCCAGGCACATCGAAGACCTTCTTGGGCTGTTTGGTATGGAGATCCCAGGTGACTACCGTGTTGCCAAAATGCTTCATGGCTTCAGCATCCTTGAGCATCTTGCCGAAATCCATCATGTAGTTGTTCCATCCGGTAAAGGATGACGTCACGAGAAGATTTTTTCTGGGGAGTGCTCGGACATCATAGTCATAGCCATCGGCAAAGTTGCCGGTCTTGACGGCACCCCTAAGATCACCGTCCGTCGGAATCCAGTGGGTTGCAACAAATTCGCCTTCATTGGTGTATTCGACCAAAGCGGTTCGTCCACCATGATCTTTGTTATTTGAAAGCCCCGTAACGAGCATACGACCCGGGAGTGCATAAAGCGTATGAGGACCCACAACGCCCCCACTTTTAGCAACAAAATCCGTAATGGTTTTGACCAACTTGGGTTTTTTAGGGTCTGACTGGACGTCAAACACAAAGATCTTGCTCGTATCGAGTCCACCGGCCCATAGGAAATGGCGATCATCGGTGAAATCCGAATGATGGGCCTCATTCCGCCCGCCCACAGACAAGGCGTTCACGACCTTCCCATAGCTCTCTGATTTGGGGTTCACATCGACCGTAACCAGTTTGTCCTGTTCATCGCCGAGACCTTCGACACCGAGCGTCCAGACATAAACGAAATCTTCCTGACCGGTGATCTTTTTCATGTAGGGTGAGGCACAGGTTTCATCGGCTAAGCCTGTTGCCGGCGATCCGGCAAGACCCAAACCTAATGAAAGACAAAGGCCTGCCGCGAGGGTATTCCAGCGGTAATGGCTTTTTTTCATACGCTTACTCTCCATTTTTCTTGTTGTTCTACGGTAAAGCTTTAAGGATGCTTGGCCCCGACCTCAAAAATCACCATTTCAGCATCACTCCCACCCACACTCTCGATGGTCATGGACTCACCCGTCTCCCAGAAGACATCACCCGGACCAAAGATCTCGGAACGCGTCGCATCGACCACTTTCAACTTGCCCTTGAGGATATAACGGGGTCCTGCCGCATCGTGGGTGTGTTCAGGTGTTTTGAAGCCGGATGGAAAAATGACCCGAATCACGCGAACTTCAGGTGTCCCCTGCATCGGTGGAAGCTCTCGCTTCATGAGAAGCTGCCTCGACATCGGCAGTGTGGTCACACCCTCATCCGCAATGGCCATGCCAGGAATACCCAGCATACAAGGGGTCATGAGAGCCAGAATGGTTAGGGACGCCTTCAGTTTCATTCGTTTCTCCAGTATCAGGGTTTATGGGTAGACTCAATCAGACCTTGAATCCATCACTTATATCCCTCATCATGCCTAAACATTAGATAATGATAATATTTTAGGGTCTGGAGTGGAACCATACCCCAAGCGAAAAGCCTAAACGAAATTGTCCAATCCACAAGGAATTTAAACCATGATGAAATTAATTAGCCTCCTGACTACAGCGCTTATTTTGAATTTGACTGGCTGTGGCGATGCCAAAAGCCCTCAATCCTCAAAAAGCACTTCGGCCAGCCAAATTTCCGGCATCGTACTCCAGGAGGAGGCGCCCGTCTCCAAAGGCCAGATTGAAGCAAAGGACCGAGGGGGTCAGAAAATCGCCCAAGGACAGTGGGTTTCCGAGAACCACTATAGCGTTTCCCTGCCCGCAGGTACGCTTTACCCTGTGGTCATTACGGTAGTGCCAGAAGGTCATGAGGAAAGCCTCAAGGCCGCCGTCGTTTCACCGGGCAACCTCACACAGGATATTACGAGCACGACCTCTAAGCTCGTCGATAACGCCATGGTTTTGGGTGGCATTACCGAAGACAATCTGGCCAAGGCAGCCAGAGGCGCTATTTCTGCACGACGATCATCCGGTGGCGGTGGTGGGACCTCTGCGACGTTCAAGGGAGACCCCACCAAGCAATATGGGGGTTGGCA
>CAYFLM010000108.1:2826-4207 GCA_964343925.1 uncultured Methylococcus sp. | reverse complement strand
GTGTAGAGCGGGCTTGTACCGATATCCCCAAAAACAACGCCAAGCGCTGCCAACATCAAGCCCTGTTTTTTGTTGCCGTGATAACTACCTGTGCCAAGAGATGCCATACAAGCGGTATTTCCGAGGAAGATGAAGGATTGGGTGATGAATTAAAGCAATGACCTTCAAAGTGGAGGTCGAACGCCTATCAAAGCTCGCCGTTCTCTTTAAGTAGCTTGACCATGATGGTCACGAGGCGATAAGCGGAATAAAGCATCACCGCATAAAGTACCCATTCTTCGATGGACACATGATTCCGATCCTCGTCCAGGACGGCCATACCGAGAGCGGACACGATAATGAGGAGTATGTAATTAAGCATGTGTACAAAAATTCAATGCCATATGGGCGAAATACCGGCGATCAGATCTAGGCCGCAACGCATTGTAAGGTTTAGACCCGTTCGAGAGAAGCCTTAGCAGAGCTAAGGCTTCTTAATCGGGATCAAGCCGCAACGGCTCCTACAACCAGAAAGGCCAGTAACCAGCCTACTGCCATTGAAAAGCCCCACATCACCCCTTCGACCAACAATCTAAATGGATTCATCTCACGATTCTCCCAAATCACAAAAGGAAGCTCATCTTCAAGTCTTAGATCCCCGTCCGTCAAGGAAAATCCACCACACTGCCGAGTGTGTGATTTCACACAAACAGCGTGATTGCCCCTAATAGGTTCTTATTTATTTCACTTTATATCAATAGCTTAGGATTATGGCCCATTCATTGCTTGGCACCTCAGAATGAACAGCCACCCAACTTTTTTTAAAAAAACAATCCATGCATTCCTTCAGCGCTGAATTTATCAGCTCCTACAGCGTGGCGTTCTTAATGGGCCTCTTTAGCTCCCTGCATTGTCTTGGCATGTGCGGGTCGATCATTGGCTCGCTCAGCTTGAGTCTCGATAAATCCATCCGGATTCATAAGCATCGTCTTTGGCCTTATGTCATGAGTTATAACCTCGGACGAATTTTAAGTTACGCCATCGCCGGTCTATTGGCTGGATTTGCAGAGGAAGTTCTCAGTCGGCCATTGGGAGGCCATGGCCATCGAGTGCTCCAAATTCTATCGGCACTGATCATGATGGGTGCCGGGCTTTACATTGCCGGCTGGTTTCCACGATTTGCCTACATTGAAAAAATTGGCAGTCTTTTCTGGCGTCAAATCGAGCCCTTTGGGCGAAAACTGATCCCCATTGCCAATCTTCCGAAGGCTTTCATTTTCGGCATGATCTGGGGCTGGCTGCCTTGTGGTCTTGTATATACCGCCTTGGCACTATCGGCCACGACGGGCGACATGCTGCGCAGTTCACTCACGATGCTAGCTTTTGGATCAGGAACAATCCC
>CAYFLM010000108.1:0-2726 GCA_964343925.1 uncultured Methylococcus sp. | reverse complement strand
AAACCTTTCATTACCATCAACTGTGCAGCACTTCCGGAATCACTCGCTGAATCGGTCCTTTTTGGTCATCGCAAAGGTTCGTTCACAGGCGCTATAGACACTCAAGTCGGTCGACTCAGTGTCGCCCATCAAGGCACCGTATTTCTTGATGAAATCGATTCCCTCCCTATTGCACTTCAAGCAAAGCTCTTGCGCTTTCTCGAAACAGGCGAAATACAGCCCGTCGGACAAAGTCACTCGCAAATTGTTGACGTTCGCATCATCGCAGCTACCAATGCCAATCTGGACGAACGCATCCAATCAGGGCTCTTTCGCCGAGACCTCTACTACCGGCTCAATGTTGTTCCGCTCGAAATCCCTCCCTTACGTGAACGGATGCATGATGTTCACCTTTTAATTGAGCATTTCATGCTCCAGTTTAAAAATGAACATGGTCTTCCAAGGGCCAAGCTCAGTAAAACTGCACTGAATCGATTACTCCATTACAGCTGGCCAGGTAATGTACGGGAACTCAGAAATGTCTGTGAGCGCCTGTGTGTGCTGCATCTAGACCATATCATCGAAGAACATCATTTACCGCCAGAGGTATTGGGTCGCCGAATGTCCGAAAACCCTGAAATCGCTTTACCCGAGGAAGGCATCAATCTCGAACAAGTTGAAATTGATCTTATCCGTCAAGCACTGGAGCGGACAGGAAACAATCGAACACAAGCCGCAAAATTACTCGGGATTTCAAGAGACACCCTGTTGTACCGAATGCAAAAGCATGGGCTTCGTTGAAGTACCAGTGAGAGATGCGGCATATCACACAGTTTTTCGGTGATTTCCCTTAGGTCGAAACGGAGCGAGTCATAGCCATTCATATCCATCCTATTAATATTGTTGAATTAATTGGTGATGGCACAGAGATTGGTAAGTACAAGCTGAGACCACTCAGAATTCTCGAAATTTTAAGAGGATGTACACCATGGCTGTAGAAAACGCACTCACCACCGCACAAACCGTTTCAACCGGCAATCTATTGATTGGTACGGGTTTGGCATTTGCCTCTTTGATTCTCCTACCCGCTGCAGCGACTCATCTGGGTATGAGCGCAACATTGACTGGGGCCCTGAGGATTGCCCTCATGCGTGCTTCAAGTCGAACAACACGAAGAAAAAGTGCAGAGGGTGATGATGTCAGCGTGGAGATGAGTTGCCATTAATCCTGAATGATCATTGGACAAGCGGGTTTTAAGGGCGATAATGGAACATCGATGAGAGCCTTATGACCCAGACTGAACACAGTTGTGCCCTTTGCAATCTGCCGGTGCTAGTTCATGATTTCCGTTTATGGAAACGGTCTGGTGAGGCACTCGATTTTTGCTGTGATGCCTGCATGGGTGTTTATAAAATGCTCCATGAGTCGGAACTAAAGGACGAGCCGAAATCCACACCTAAACCGGAACCGAGGAAATAACAATGGCACATGTCCACGGTGCAGCCGCACATTCCAAAGTCATTCATCATGCCGCTCGAGCTGCACATGCAGGTCATAACATGAACCATGCCGCCCATACTGCCATGGCGGCGGGTACCGTTGCTGCAGCGGCGTCTACTCATACGGGTCGTGGCGTCCTTGCCAAGTTGGCAAGCCACCCTCTTCTCGTCTTTAGTGCGGGCCTCGTTGTGGGTTACTACGCGCACAAATACCGCAAAGAAATCATTGAGTCTGCCCAACAGGCCAGCGAGATCGGGAAAGATTTCGTCCTACAACAAAAGGAGAATCTGGAAGATCTCGTCACTGGAACAGGGGCCAAGGAAAAATAAACGTTGTCCCCTAAGCTCAGCCCATAACCAGAGAGGTCTTCTTCATCATGACGATCCTGTCGAGCATCATTTTGAGGCACCGAGAACCGGGGTATCTTCGTTTCAGCCTACCCGCAGAGTGGATCACTCCAGCGTATGCTGAATCACTCAAAACGGCCTTAACGTCCGAGGAAGGTATCTATAGCGTTAGGATCTATCTGGCCCAAGGCAAAATCGCTATTCGATATCTTGATGTGGTTCTTGAGGAGTCAAGGGTTCTGACGCTGCTCTCCTCAATTTTGAAGCGCTTAATACAACCGAAAAAGGGTGCTTCAGGTAGCCCCTCAAATTCATTAACCTCTCCCATCCTGTCCGCTCAGTTACCCGCGCGCGCTCAAGAGGTCCCATCCCTCTCGGTCTGGATCCGGGACAAAATCACTGAACTCAAGGAAACCCTCCATGCCATTCAAATCATAGGATCGCGCGCCCTTAAAAGCATGGGGGCAAGTTTTTCAATGCGACCCCGCTGGGCCAGGGAATTCATGAATGATCTTCTGATGCTGTTCTTGATCAAGCTACACTGGGAGCATCTGGTCTATGAATGGTTGCCTAGGCCTTGGGCCCATCGCTACGAATGGGCGGCAACGTTTTACCTGATCTATCTCTCCGTGCAGTCAAAAACTGCCGTAATCGCCTAAGGCGTCTGGATAAGCATGGGTGAGGTCAAACCAAAATCGCCCCTAAGCCCATCCCCTTTCAAGGTTGCCCATGCCATTCGTCGGCGTGTCAGACTAATCATCCCTGCTCTCGAGAATGATGTTGAGCGATTGATTACGCTTGAAATTCTTCTAAGAAAGCGGCCTCCCATACGCTCGGTTCGAGTCACGCCCTCAATTGGCTCTGTCGTGATCCACTACGACCCCGAACAAATGGATCAGA
>CAYFLM010000107.1:0-4240 GCA_964343925.1 uncultured Methylococcus sp. | reverse complement strand
CATTTTAGCACAGGTGTTTGAATTTCAATCGCCGTTTCTTGCGCACCAACCCTGATCTCTCAGAACTTGAAGCCCTGAAAACCGGCCCTTGTAGGCCATCTTAGGGGAGTCCTCTATCCAAAATCCCAGATAAACATGGGGCAACGCCTCAAGACGTGCGAACTGAATGAGCCAGAGAATCGCAAAAGTACCAAGGCCATTTTGGGCATATTCCGGCGCAAAAAATGAATACACGGCTGAAAACCCATCGGGCAGGCAATCTGCGACGATAACCAGCAGCGGTTTCCCCTCAGCATCAGAAAATTCAATGAATCGGGTTACATCGGCGGGGGGATTCCCCAGAAAGCGAACGTAATCTTCGGCACTCATCAGCGCCATATCGCCACCGGGATGACGCCACTTTTGATACTGGATAAAGAGCGCAAAGTGTTCAGGCCTAAATTGAGGCTTAAGTATCTGAACCCTGAGAGCTTGGTTTTTTCGAAGTGTTCGAAGCTGCGATCGATTGGCGCTGAATGACGGCACATGAATTCTTGCAGGAAGACAGGCCGCACAGCCAGAACACCTGGGGGAATAGACCAGATCTCCACTCCGCCTGAAGCCCAAGCGGATGAGATCCCCAAAGAGCGCCGCATCTATCTCGTAGTCGGGACTTACAAAGGCCTCCGTGGCGAGGGGGCCCTCGAGATAACTACAGGGGTGCGGACGCCCAAGGACAAGGGGGATTCGTCTCGAAAGCGTCAATCTGTGCTCCAGGCAGAGGCCGAGGGTGCTAAGCCAGTTAATTGCGCCACCTTGAAACAAAAATCGCTTCGACTGATCGGGATAGCCCCAAGGCTCTCGAGGTGGGGAGTATGCACCTGGCAATCCATCAATCCATAGCCCCAGGCGTTAAGACACTCGGAGGCCTTAACGAATCCCACCTTGGAGGCATCGGTCACCCGATGAAACATCGACTCCCCAAAAAACATCCTGCCCAGGGCCACACCATAGAGCCCACCCACCAATGAACCCTCTAACCAGACCTCAAAAGAGTGCGCGACGCCCAGTTGGTGCAGTCTTCCATAGGCAAGCTTCATCTCTTCTGAGATCCAGGTTCCGCTGGCCCCAGCCCTCGGCTCGGAGCACGCCTGGATGACCTCATCGAAGGCACGATCATGTGAAACCTCAAAACCTTTGTTTCTGAGTGACTTCCCAAGACTCCGCGAGATACGAACACGGCCCGGCTCCAGAACCCAGCGAGGATCTGGACTCCACCAGAGTATGGGCTCACCTTCGTTGAACCACGGAAAAATACCCGCGCGATAGGCATTCACGATCCGACCTGGACTCAAGCAGCCGCCGATGGCAACCAAGCCTTCGGGATCAGCAAGGATTTCATCCAACCCAGGAAAGGGTTCATCCGGAAAACGCTCATCCAACCACCGCAACATCAGGAGGCCTTGAAGGGAAGGTGACTTGAAAGGTCTTCCTGATAACGCGCCATCAGGATTTCTTCCCTCAGGAGGGCACGATGAATCGCATCACGAAACTTGGGCTCCCGAATCCAGTGATAGGACGTTGTGGGGGTTGGAATAAATCCACGCCTCACTTTGTGCTCCCCCTGAGCACCCGGTTCAAAACGCTGCAAACCCGCCTGAATGCAGTATTCAATGCCTTGGTAATAGCAGAGTTCGAAATGTAACCCCGGAATTTCGGCATGAGCGCCCCAGTAACGCCCATAGAGGGTATCGCTGCCCACCAGAAAAAACGCCATGGCGATGAGTTGTCTATCCTGAAACGCCAAGGCCACCCTAACGCCAGACCCTAAGGCCCTCCCAACTTCCAAAAAAAATCCCGCATGGAGGGCCGGGTAGTTTCCATAGCGCTCGAAAGTGTTCGTATAGAGCGCGTAAATCTGCTCCCAGAGCCCCTCATCCACCGCCTCCCCAGATAACTGGAGGATGCGAATGCCATGTGTTATGACTTGGCGGCGCTCACTGAGGACGGCCTTCCTCCGCTTGGAGCTAAAAGTCCCAATAAAATCATCAAAACTGGAATACCCCTGATTGAACCAGTGGAACTGACAGCCCCGCCGCTTTAAAAAAGGGGAAGCAGACTCGAAAACGGAATCTTCGGTAAAGAGCCAGTGCGCGCTTGAGACCGGAAGCGCCTCAATCTCATTTTGAACCCGCTCAAGGACGACACCGGGTTCCAGATCGAGCCCTTGATGGAGGAGCAGTTTGGGCGCTGTCGCAGGGGTAAAAGGAACGGCTGCGATCCACTTGGGGTAATAGGCAAGACCCTGTCTTGCATAGGCATCGGCCCAGCTCTGATCGAAAACAAATTCACCAAAGGAATTCTGCTTGAGATAGCCCGGAACACCCCCCACGAGCTCACCGGCATCCGATTCAATCACCATGGGATAGGTGGTCCAGCCAATACTCGGATCCACACACCCCGTCCGCTCGAGCAAAGAAAGAAAGGCGTGTTTGAGGAAGGGATAGCGCGGCGGGACAAGGGCATCCCAGGCAACTGGGTTTATTGCGTCAAATCCTTCTGGAACGAAACGGCAGCTCAATGTCATCCTTGGCAGTCTCGACTGGCGTGCGGTGATGCTCCGGTGAACGGTGTATTACGCTATAAAACAGAACTTAAGGGCCAACTTGTGGGATAATAGGGAATCCAATCAGGTTTCAGCAGATCATCAGCCGAAACCCCCATTCCTCTCGCTCCAACTAGTTAGACATGGCTCAGTACGTTTATACCATGAACCGCGTGGGTAAGGTCGTTCCTCCCAAACGCGAAATTCTAAGGGATATTTCCCTTTCTTTTTTCCCAGGCGCCAAGATTGGCGTACTGGGGCTCAATGGATCGGGTAAGTCGACCCTCCTCCGCATCATGGGCGGTGTCGATACTGAATTTAACGGTGAAGCCAGAGCCCAGGCGGGTATCAACATCGGCTACCTTTCTCAGGAGCCGCAACTCGACCCCAACAAGACCGTTCGGGAAAATGTTGAGGAAGCCTTTGCCCATGTCAAAAATGCGCTGGCGCGGCTGGATGAAGTCTATGCGGCCTATGCAGAACCGGATGCGGATTTCGACGCATTGGCACAGGAACAGGCGCGACTTGAATCCATCCTTCAGGCCAGCGATGGGCACAATCTTGATCGAACCCTTGAAATCGCGGCCGACGCGCTTCGCCTTCCCGACTGGGATGCCGATGTCAACAAGCTTTCTGGGGGTGAAAAACGTCGTGTAGCCCTCTGCCGTCTGCTCCTATCAGGCCCTGACATGTTGTTACTGGATGAGCCCACGAACCATCTGGACGCTGAATCAGTCGCTTGGCTGGAGCGTTTTCTCCATGATTTTCCGGGAACCGTCATCGCGGTCACGCATGATCGCTATTTCCTGGACAATGTCGCAGGCTGGATTCTAGAACTCGACCGCGGCCATGGTATTCCTTGGGAAGGCAACTATTCCTCCTGGCTTGAACAGAAAGAAGCCCGACTCGAAATGGAAGAAAAGCAGGAAAACGCCCGCATGAAGGCCATGAAGGCGGAACTCGAGTGGGTCAGAACCAACCCCAAGGGTCGTCATGCCAAGAGCAAAGCCCGATTGCAGCGCTTTGAAGAGCTTTCAAGCCAGGAATCCCAGAAGCGAAATGAAACCAAGGAAATCTATATTCCACCCGGCCCAAGATTGGGTGATGTGGTGGTGGAAGCCGAAGGCATCAAGAAAGGCTTTGGCTCCAGACTCCTCATTGAGGATCTGAACTTCAGGCTCCCACCCGGCGGCATTGTGGGCATCATCGGCCCCAATGGCGCGGGTAAAACCACCCTCTTCAGAATGATTGCAGGTCTCGAGCAACCGGACGCAGGGAGCTTCAAACACGGCGAGACCGTCAAGGTGGCGCATGTGGATCAAACACGCGATCATCTCGATGACAAGAAGACCGTCTGGGAAGAAATTTCCGATGGCCTTGACATCATTACCGTTGGAACCTACCAGACCCCCTCCCGCGCCTACTGTGGCCGCTTCAATTTCAAGGGCTCAGAACAGCAAAAACGGATTGGCGAACTTTCCGGGGGTGAAAGAAACCGCGTTCACCTGGCAAAACTCCTTAAGAGCGGGGGTAACGTCCTCTTGCTGGACGAACCCACCAATGACCTCGATGTTGAAACCTTGCGCGCCTTGGAAGAGGCTTTGCTGGACTTCCCGGGTTGTGCCGTGGTCATTTCGCATGATCGCTGGTTCCTGG
>CAYFLM010000106.1:0-4266 GCA_964343925.1 uncultured Methylococcus sp. | reverse complement strand
CAAAATGAGGCAAAATTCATCCTTCATCTTCATAATGCAGGTCGCGTCATCATTTTTAGTCCCAGAGCAGCCAACCCATGTCCTACCGTCAACTCTTCATGGCACTTTTTTTTGCCATTCCCTTTATTGAATACTTTCTTTTCTTTGAAGTCGCCGCTCGAATCGGGTTCGGCGCCGCCATTCTACTCCTGTCGCTAGCCTCCTTATCAGGTTTTATCCTGCTGAGAAACATTGGCATGGGTACGGTCGCAAAATTACAGAGCACATTGAGATCGGGTCGACCGCCCTTCGAACTCCTGGGCGAACTCTCGATCAACGCCCTCGCTGCACTGCTGCTTTTCATTCCCGGTTTTCTCTCTGATCTCGCCGCCCTACTCCTGATCATTCCATGGACCCG
Organism: uncultured Methylococcus sp.; assembly: GCA_964343925.1. Lineage (GTDB taxonomy): Bacteria > Pseudomonadota > Gammaproteobacteria > Methylococcales > Methylococcaceae > UBA6136. The sequence goes on along the minus strand of CAYFLM010000106.1, from coordinate 3,869 downwards.
GGAATTACTCTTGAGCCGTCTAAAGGCCCCCTTTACGAGCGGGGTGAACCAAACCCAAGATCCCGCCTCTAAAGTGATCGAAGGTGAGTTTCGGCGAGAAGATTCATCCCAATAGGAGCAAGCATGACCATAAAAATTGGCGATTCCCTGCCCGAGGGAAAATTACTTGAATGCACTGATTTCGATACTGAGACAGGCTGCCCAATGAATCCACAAGCCATTGACCCCGCCGCATGGGCCAAGGATAAAAAGATAGTGCTTTTCGGCGTGCCGGGTGCCTACACGCCCACCTGTTCAGCCAAACACCTTCCGGGCTTTGTTCAAGCCGCAGAAGCACTCAAGCAAAAAGGCGTAGATGAAATCTGGTGCCTCGCAGTAAACGATCACTTTGTGATGGCCTCATGGGGCCGAGATCAGGGTGTATCCGGAAAGGTTCGAATGCTTGCTGACGGCAGCGCCGAATACACCAGAGCCCTGGGCCTTGACCGTGATCTCAGTGCTAACGGCATGGGCGTTCGCTGCCATCGCTTTGCGATCATTGCCGATCATGGCGTAGTCCGTTATATCGGGATCGAAGCCTCAGGCAAATTTGAAGTGTCAAATGCCGAAGCGATTCTCGCAGCGCTTTAACTACCCTTAGGCATCAATCGCGATAATTCGGGGAAGGTGACGCCCGCCCTCAAAGGGCGTTTCCAGAAACTTCTTCACAATCGCCTTGGCCATTTCCAAGGTGACAATCCTCTGACCCAAGGCAATACAATTTGCATCGTTATGCCAACGGGTTAAATAGGCCGTTTCTTCATTAAAGGTGTAACCACAACGACAGCCCTTGACCCGGTTGGCCACAATCGCTTCACCGTTACCACTTCCACCCAAGACAATGCCACGCTCAACTTCACCCTTGGCGACCGCCTCGGCGCAAGGTCGAATCCAGGTAGGGTAGTCCGTGCGCTCATCACTAAAACAACCAAAATCGACCATCTCGTGACCGAGGCCTTGAAGCCAAGCCCTCAAGCTTTCTTTGTAGTCAAACCCCGCATGGTCTGAAGCAATCCCGATTTTCATAGCAGCCCTCTCCGATCAGCCTAAACCTATCAACCTCTGTATTCTAGCTTTGAGGCGCTCAACTAGGCTATCTTAGACCCAAAACGAGGCCTTTGCAGGACTAGCCATGACAGATTCAAACACGATCAGATGGGGAATTCTTGGAGCCGCTCGCGTCAATGAGCGCTTTATTCCTGCCGTACTGGCTTCACCCAGCGGAAAATTAGTCGCCATGGCCAGCCGAAGGCCCGGAGCGGCCCTGGATTTACTGCATAAGTTCGGGGGAGATCAAGGGATACAGATTCACTCGGGACTTTCTGAACTGATTCAAAATCCCGATGTTGACGCGATCTATATTCCCCTTTCAAACCACGAACATGCCGAATGGGCCTTAAAGGCCATTGAAGCCGGCAAACATGTCCTGTGTGAGAAGCCATTGGCCATCCGGGTCGAGGATATCGAGCGGATTGAATCAGCCGCCAACAAAAAAGGCGTTCAGGTCCTTGAAGGATTTATGTACCGCTTCCACCCGCAACATCAAAGAGTTCGGTCACTCATCGAGTCTGGCTTGATCGGTGACATTCGTTATGTCCGCTCAAGCTTCTCCTTCATGATGCGCCCTCAAAGGCTTTATCGCCTGGAGGAAAGCATTGAGAATGGAGGGGGCGCCCTCTGGGATATCGGGTGCTACGCAGTGCACGCTGCCCGCCTCTGGTTTGATACGCCTCCCCTTGCCGTCAGCGCACAGTCCACTTGGGTTGAAAGTGGAGCCGATCTCTCTACCAGCGGTATTTTGGACTTTGGTCAGGGTCAAAGAGCACTTTTTGACTTTGCATTTGATTGCAGCAGAAGATCCGAATACGAGATCACAGGAACCTTGGGTAGCATTAAATGTAAAACGGTCTGGCAACTTCCGGGTGACATTCCAGTGATCGAGTGGAAACTGGACGATGGGCGAGCAGCAACCGAAACCCTCAGGCCTTCCAATCACTTCGAACTGGAAATTGAGGCGTTCAGCCAGGCGATTCTTGGCGGATCTTCGCTCCCCTGCTCTCTGGAAGATGCAAGGATCAATTGCAAAACACTACTTGCAACGGTAACTGCCGCCAAAACCGGGCAGACGACTTTGATTGCATAGGATACCTGTATGCCCAGTACCTCAAACACGGCCCCTGCATTTTTTCTGGATACCTGGTCGGTGTACCAAAAGGTCGTCGAACATAATTATCTCTCGCACCGGGAAATAGGATCCGCAACGGCTTTGATCCTGAGCAAGTTCCCAAAAGGTGCATACCGATTGCTGGATCTTGGCTGTGGCGATGCCAAAACCATTGCCCCCATCCTTGAACGTCACCCACCCAGACACTATACGGGGGTAGATCTATCCGGGGTTGCACTCGAAAAGGCCGGGGATTATTTGAGAAATCTCTCGTCCGAGAAGCAACTGATAGAGGCTGACATGCTGGGCTTCTTGTGCAGAAACCGAGAATCCTTTGACGTCGTCATCGTCAATTTCTCCCTGCATCACCTTCAAAGCGAGGGAAAGCTTGCGCTTATCAAGGGCGTTTCACGCCACATGAATCCTGAAGGAAGCCTGATCATGGGCGACGTTTTTCGAAGGGGCGAAGAAAAATTAGCGGATTATCTGGACCGCTACGCTGAAGACATCAAGCTCAACTGGGACCGTCTTGATACCCATGAGAAGGCATACACGATCGAACATGTCAGGAACAATGACCTTCCGGAAACGATTGATGCCATAAGAAACATGGGACTTTTAGCGGGACTTGATCCACTCAACATCCTCTTTCAATCGGGTGCCAATGCCCTTTTGGAACTCAAGAAAGAAGTCCCGATAGAACCCGCTGACCAGGGGAACTAAGGCGCGCCGCCCCCGGCTTCCTGCTGCAGTTTCTTATAGTCAATGGAGAGTCGTAGACCTGCAAATCTCCCCTTGAGACGGACCAACTCTGTCTTTTCGGGATCAAAATACAAGGCGGCCTCAGATTCCTTTCGGTCCATATAATCCTTATCCACAATCAAGGCATCTGCCTTGAATCGGTAGATAAGCACCTTTTGCCCCTCTTCCACCGTTTCTTCTGCTGGAGGGCCCAAAACGCTAGCGACAGTAGAGAGTTGAGGCAGACTCGCCGTAAGCCTGGGAAGATCTTGAGGGTCGACTTTGAGCTGCCTTTTCTCCTGATCCACCTTCCCCGCTCCCAAGGAACGAATGGAAGCTTCCAGAAATGCCGCCGGCGCCATTTGCAAAAAGAGCGGCGAGAAATCAAAGGCTGAAAGCTTATTGTCCTTGGTATAAGTCATACAAAAGCTGACCCACTTTTTTTTCTGATCCGGAGACTTAATGGGATCAAACCTAAAGTCGAGATACCAGCGATATCCCCCATCGGGAAGTGGCTCAATTCGACTCGGGCGGAGCTTACTCAAATAAACAAAATCCTCACTTAGGACAACAGGTTTTTTAAGATTGAGTATGAAGTGCTGGTCCTTGACTTCAATGCGGACATTTTCATCAAAATCCGCCAATTGATACTTGAGCTCCAAGAGCCTCAACCACACACAACCCGCGGTAGAAAGGACTATCAAGACCAGTACCCAACGGGTTATGGGCGCTTTAAAAAGGTCGGCTAAATGCCTGGGCATGGTGTCACCTCAATTCTGTTTGAGCTTTTTTACCCACCTTAAAGGGCAAAGCCTGGATGAATAATAAGCAGAGCCTTGAAGCCTCGCGGCCTCCACATTATAATGCTCTGCTGGCGGGTCGTTAGCTCAGTCGGTAGAGCATTGCACTTTTAATGCAGTGGTCA
>CAYFLM010000105.1:0-4272 GCA_964343925.1 uncultured Methylococcus sp. | reverse complement strand
TTGCCATCGAATCCAGATAACAGGCAGCGAGTCGACCGAGCCCCCCATTTCCGAGGCCTGGCTCTTCTTCTTTTCGTATGAGATCGTCGATGGGTATGCCCAAAGCCTCAAGGCCTTCACGAGCACTCTCCAATAAATCGAGATTCAATAAATTATTACCGAGATGGGGACCTACAAGAAATTCTGCAGAGAGGTAAGCGACTTGCTGCACATCCGGGTGGTTTTGGGCCTCGAGTTGCAATACCCAGTGTTCCATCAAGCGATCCCGAACCGTTAGGGCAAGTGCCTCATAACGTTGTTCTTTGGAAGCAAGCTCCAAGGTTCTTCCAAGGGAGAATTTGAGATTCTCCAAAAAAGCATTGCGGAGGGTATCGGGAGCAACTCCCGTACGGGTATTTTCAACCGTCGGATGCTTGGATTTCTTACTCACTCAGTGGACCTCTTAACTCAGCCAAAAAAGGGACACAGGAATAAAAAAGCCCAGTTCCCATCGACTAGGAACCGGGCTAGATCCAGATCTGTTGGGAATCAGGAGGCGTTCGCCTCTCCAACCTGAATCATAGGGGTTTCCTGACGTTTCTTGAAGTTCTTACGCGCCGCTTCGGAACCCTCTGAAATTGCCTTGGTGATCAGGGAGTGCTTAGGGATGAGGCTCCCGACCACCAGCGCGCCAAAGGTGACGCCATAAGAGACGAAGTAAACACCATTGTAGACCACCTGTTCAACCGACTTCCCCACCGTTGGGACCAACTTCACTACCGCGGTCTGAGCCTTGTTGGCACTGGCCTTAACGCTCGATACGACCGTATCGGTCAGAGAGACCGTTTCTTCGGAAAGTGATGCGGATTCAAGCTTTTCCGCTGCTTTGCTTTTCGCTGCCATAGGTGCACCTCACACACAAACGTTTAAATGTTCACCAGAATGACTCTCACACACTGAAGAAAACACTGCAATGACTTTTAAGGAAATTAAGTCTTGCCGATTCTTGATTACGACCTTGATGGACGACTTGGGTTCCGGCGCATTCGGTTATCACTATGATCATCAACCGCACATGATTCAGTAGCGCCCTAAGCTGATTTTTCAAGCGCAGGCGTTTGTTTTGTTGACAAGCGCGATTCAGGGATCCAAGCCCACACTAACCTTTCACTCAAAAGCATTGACGCTTAAGCTTCTACCCCCAAGGATCGATCGAGTTGAGATACGATGAGTATCGACATCTTACTGTTACATAACTGCGACATAATGAGACAAGATCGTAGCCTATCCATGCGACCATGAATTCACCGCCGCAGACGACCAGCGCTCCTGAAGAACATCACCGCATCCTGCTCAAGGAGGTACTTGAACGGCTCAGCCAGCATGAAGCGGACACAGCCGGAGCGGAGAGCACTAACCGTCTCCCCCTCGGAGCAAACGAACGCGCGCCTTCCGATCACCTCAGCCTCGCTCAGAGCAGCCTCAAGGCATTGCTGGATGAGCTTCATCCGAGTGACATCGCCTACCTACTCGAAGCACTCCCGCTAGGGCGGCGTATCGAGGTTTGGAATCTGGTTGACCCTGACCATGACGGGCCCGTTCTCCTTGAGGTCTCAGACGCGGTCCGTGAAACCCTCCTCTCCTCCATGGACCGAAATGAAATACTTTCGGCCACCGAGCAACTCGAAACCGATGAAATTGCCGATCTCGCTCCGGATCTTCCTGATGACGTTATGCACGAAATTCTCGTGGCACTTAACGAACAGAATCGGCAACGCCTCGAATCCGTTCTTGCTTCGAATGAGGATACGGTTGCAGCGCTCATGGATTTCAACTTCCTCACCATTCCGGAGGATACGACCTTAAGAGCAGTACTCCGCTACCTGAGAATTAGGGGGACACTTCCAGAACATACCGACAAGCTGTTCGTCATTGATCAAGACAACATGCTCAAGGGAGCACTTTCTCTTAAGAGACTCATTCTGGGGCAACCCGAAAGGCTGGTCTCTGAAGTGATGGCACAGGATATCGTCTACTTCCACCTGAACGATGACGCACATGAAGTGGCCAGAGCATTCGAGCGATATGACCTCGTCACAGCACCCGTCCTCAACGAGAATCATCAGCTTCAGGGCAGAATCCGTGTTGATGCCATTGTAGATTTCATCCGCCGGCATTCTGATGAGGAACAACTCGCTGAAGCCGGTCTTCGCGAAGATGAAGACATTTTTTCGAGTGTCTGGAAGAGTGCCCGTAACCGATGGGTCTGGCTTGCAATCAACCTAGTGACCGCCTTTGTAAGCACGCGTGTCATTGGTCTTTTTGAAGACACGATCATTCGAATCGTTGCCCTCGCATCCCTCATGCCGATTGTCGCAGGAATGGGTGGGAATACCGGTAACCAGACCAGCATGATGCTGGTTCGCTCCATCGCCATGGGCCTCATCACTCAGAACAATGTCAAACAATTAGTCCTCAAGGAACTGCTCATTTCGATACTGAACGGTATTTTGTGGGGCTCTATCCTAGGGGTCATGGCTTACCTCTTATACCGTGATCAAGATTTAGGACTTGTGATGGCCGGAGCCACGCTTTTGAATCTTCTGGTGGCTGCCATCATGGGATTGGCGATTCCGCTGGTGCGACACCGCATGGGGCTTGACCCCGCGATTGGCACCTCCGTGCTACTGACGGCAATGACCGATGGTATGGGGTTTCTTATCTTTCTTGGTCTTGCAAGCCTCTGTCTTTAGATCCATCAAAAAGCTTACCCGCAGTGATCTGGAGTGTGACCTACGGAGGGCTTTGTCTGGGGCAGGCTATTCAGTGAGGGCTACGGACTTTTGCTCTCTTGCCATAGCACCCAATATCGGGATAACCCAAACCTGTATTCTTTCAGTATTGATATTGGATATTGTGGGATGGTCCAAAGTGGTGCCTCATGCCCCGATGTGTCGACCGACAGATGATGTGACCCCCGCGCAAAAAATGGCTCAACCCTAAAAGTTCGACTGATGATGCCTGATGTGACCCTGATCTCAGAGGGTCTCGAACACAAAGTCGATCGGGCATAAGAAATGCTATTGTCATATTTGTCTGGCAAAGTTTTGCGCTACTACCATGAGACACATCAAAAGGAGTCAAGACCATGGGTGGCGATGAACTTTATGAAGATGCCAATGAGGCTTTCGGCCCAGAGCCTTCATTTGATGATGACGAGGGTTTTCAGGAAGAAATCGATCCCGAATAGGATTAACATCGACTGAACCCAGAACCTTATCAAATTGCAGCTTCACTGGAAAAGGGCATACGCTATCTTCCTGATCACCCTTTATGAGTCATCCATAACGTCATGAATCTGCAACCTGAAAAAAAGCTGTTCGTCCTGGATACTAACGTCCTGATCCATGACCCTGCCTCACTGTTCCGATTCAAGGAACACGATCTCTTCATTCCGATGATCGTACTTGAGGAACTGGATCAGATGAAAAAGGGCCTTTCCGATGTCGCCCGCAATGCCCGTCAGTCCAGCCGGTTCCTCGATGAACTCATCAGCCAAGCCGATCTTTCAGGTATTCAAAATGGGATTCCACTCAGCCAGATCGAATATGCCTTACGCGTAGACGAAGCCTCAACGGGTCGTTTGTTCTTTGAGGTCAACCGCCTTTCCACCGATTTACCCGACAGCATGCCAGGGTATCTCCCGGATAATTCGATCCTTGCAACCACGCTAGCTATCCAACATCAAAACTCTGGGATGACCATCGTCTTGGTGTCGAAAGACATCAACATGCGCATCAAGGCTTCGGTCCTCGGCATTACTGCTGAAGACTATCAGAACGATCAGGTCCTTGAAGACGTCAACCTTCTGTATAACGGCATGCAGGAGTTGCCACTGGACTTCTGGATTACGCACGGCAAGAACATGGACTCGTGGAAGGATGCTACCGGGCGGACCTTCTACCGCGTCTCAGGACCCCTGATCAAGGACTGGTATATCAATCAGTGTCTCTACCTTCCGGACGATGCCGGCTTTGAGGCCATCGTCAGGAGTAAGGAGCAGGATTCCGCGGTGATCGAGCTGGCGCGCGACTTTCATAGTCCACAGCATAGTGTTTGGGGTATTCAGGCACGCAACCGGGAACAGAATTTTGCGCTGAACATGCTGATGGATCCCGATATCGATTTCGTCACGCTCCTCGGAACTGCGGGCACCGGGAAAACGCTTTTGGCGCTTGCGAGTGGTCTCACTTTGGCCATGGAGAATAAAGCCTACCGAGAGATCATCATGAC
>CAYFLM010000104.1:0-4341 GCA_964343925.1 uncultured Methylococcus sp. | reverse complement strand
GGTACCGGTGCGGGTGATGGTGACCAATATGAGGAAATCCGTTACGAGGGGTATGGGCCTGGGGGTATTGCTGTGATGGTGGATTGTCTTTCCGACAATCGAGTAAGGACGGTTGCAGAGGTGCGGCACGCGTTTAGTAAAGCGGGTGGTAATCTTGGAACGGACGGGTCAGTGGCCTACTTGTTTAGCAAGGCAGGCATCATCAGCTTCTCGAGTGGACAAGACGAAAATAGCATCATGGAAATAGCGCTTGATGCGGGCGCGGAAGATGTCGTTACCCATGGGGATGGCACCATTGAGGTTTTGACGTCCCCGGAGACGTTTGAGGAGGTGCGTGGATCACTCGAAAACGCGGGATTACCCTTCGATTCGGCTGAAGTTACCATGAGGGCCAGCACAACGGTTGCACTTCAGTTATCGGACGCAGAAAAAATGGTCAAACTGCTCGAACGACTTGAGGACCTCGATGATGTTCAGAATGTTTATTCTAATGCTGACATAAGCGAGGAAATTCTTGAGCAATTGGGCTAAGTTCAAGTGGTCATGATTCTTGGTGTGGATCCAGGTTCCCGTTGCACGGGATATGGCATTGTCCAAGATGAACCTTCAGGGCCTAGGCTTGTAGCTTTTGGAACCATTAGGACAGAGGTCGAGCATTTTCCTGATCGACTCAAGGTTATTTATGACGGCATTTTTAAGGTGGCACAACTCCATGAGGCGACTGAGCTTTCCATTGAGCAGGTGTTTATGAGCAAAAATGCTGATTCAGCCCTTAAGCTTGGGCAGGCAAGAGGAGCGGCAATCTGTGGTGCCCTCAATGCTGGATTATCCGTTCACGAATATGCTGCAAGACAGGTCAAGCAGGCGGTGGTCGGAAAGGGTAGTGCTGAAAAGGCGCAGGTCCAGCATATGGTGCGATATCTTTTGGGACTAAAGACCGCCTTGCCCGTTGATGCGAGTGACGCGCTTGGGATTGCACTCTGTCATATCCACCATCGACAGACCCAGTTAAAGATGCAGCGCCTCAGAGCGGGGGTAAGAGGATGATTGGATTTTTAAAGGGTCGCCTCATGGCCCAGAAGCCCCCCATGCTATTGCTGGATGTTCAGGGCGTTGGATATGAGCTGGATGCCCCGATGTCCACCTTTTATGGCCTTCCGGAAACTGGCAGTGAAGTGATGCTCTATACGCATCTGGCCATAAGAGAAGATGCGCATAGCCTTTACGGTTTTCTCTCGGAGTTAGAAAGAAGTCTTTTTCGCTCTCTCATCAAAGTCAATGGCGTCGGTGCAAAACTTGCCTTGGCCATTCTCTCGGGACTGACGGTAGAGGAGTTTCAGAAGGCGGTTGAATATCAAGACACGGGGCGCTTGGTCAAAGTGCCGGGAATTGGAAAGAAAACAGCCGAGCGCCTCATTATCGAACTGCGTGATCGAGTAGCTGACTTGCCAGGGAGGTCTTTTATTAGTGCCGGTGGTGTTGTTTCGGTTATACCGGAATCACCTGTCGATGACGCTGTTGCCGCTTTGGTGGCGCTTGGTTTTAGGCCGCAGGATGCCGCATTGCTGGTTCGAAAGGTTGAGGGGGCGGCTCACACGAGTCAGGAGCTTATTCGGCTTGCACTTCAGGCATCATCAAAGGCATGAGCGATCACCGATTGATTAGCCCCGGTGCGGGCATTGATGAAGAGGTTCAGGATCGTGCTATTCGTCCCAAGCGGCTTGCGGATTATGTGGGCCAAACGGCGATGCGGGAACAGTTGGGTATTTTCATTCAGGCTGCACAAAGCCGCAGAGAGGCTTTGGATCATGTCTTGATCTTTGGTCCACCGGGACTTGGTAAGACCACGCTCGCCAATATTATTGCAGCTGAAATGGGCGTTAATATCCGACACACCTCAGGGCCTATTCTCGAGAAAGCGGGGGATGTTGCGGCGCTGTTAACCAACCTGGAGTCGGGTGATGTCCTCTTTATCGACGAGATCCACCGGTTAAGTGCCGTGGTTGAGGAAGTCCTCTATCCAGCAATGGAGGATTACCAGATCGACATCATGATCGGAGAAGGTCCTGCAGCAAGATCGATCAAGCTCGACATTCCGCCATTTACTTTGGTGGGGGCCACCACTCGAGCAGGTCTTCTTACCTCACCCTTGAGAGATCGATTTGGCATCGTCCAAAGACTCGAATTCTATAGCCATGATGAATTGGCGCTCATCGTAGGTCGTTCTGGAAAGATTTTAGGTGTTGATATCACTGCCGATGGGGCGATGGAGATAGCTCGACGTTCCAGGGGAACGCCGAGAATAGCTAATCGGCTACTTCGACGCGTTCGGGATTACGCTGAGGTACTCGCCAATGGCAAGGTCAGTGCTGAGTTGGCAGACAAAGCACTAGGGATGCTCAATGTGGATCGAAACGGTTTTGATCATCAGGATAGAAAGCTGCTCTCAACGCTTATTGAGAAGTTTGGAGGTGGGCCAGTGGGACTGGATAGTCTTGCAGCGGCCATAAGTGAAGAGCGAGGCACCATTGAGGATGTTCTAGAGCCTTTTCTTATTCAACAGGGATTCATCATGAGGACCCCAAGAGGGCGAGTGGCTACACCGGCTGCCTATCTTCATCTCGGTCTCAAACCACCTTCAAGGGAACCTGAAAATGAGGCCCTTTTCTGATGAACAGCAAGGACTTTAGTTTGCATCTCCGAGTTTATTACGAGGATACCGATGCCGGTGGTGTGGTTTACCACAGCAACTATCTCAAGTTCATGGAGCGCGCCAGAACTGAACGAATTCGTTCATTAGGTTATGAGCTCAATCATCTTGCCGAAGACTATGATCTACTGTTTGTGGTCCGGGCCATGCAAATCGATTTCAAAAAGCCAGCATTGTTCAATGACGAACTCTGGGTCACCGCTGATTTTGTCGAAATAAGACCTGCAAGCATTGTTTTTGGCCAGAGCGTGGGTCGAGGTGAGGATGGGATTCTTTGCGCTGCGAAAGTCAAAGTGGCAGCCATTTCTGCGCAATCTTTCAGGCCGAAAGCAGTGCCAGAATTTCTTCTCACTCAACTCATCAATGCTCGTCAGATAGCCCATGAAAGACCAAAAAGCTGAGACAATTTTCAACAGAACGCTTCAAGGAATCTAAAGATGTCATCGGAACTTTCCATAATTAGCCTTATTTTAGAAGCCAGTCCTGTCGTCAAGGTTGTGATGGGCATTCTTATTTTGGCCTCAGTCATTTCCTGGACATTCGTGTTCTCAAAATTTCGAGAAATCAGACAGGCTCAGGCCGTTTCAGCAGATTTTGAAGAACGTTTCTGGTCGGGACTGGATCTTGCGGATCTTTACCGACAGATGGCCAAGGAGGATTACGAGACCGAGGGCATGGAAAATATTTTCATGGCGGGCTTTAAAGAGTTTGCGCGATTGAGGCAGGAGGCCAACATCGGAGCGGACGCGGTCATGGAAGGGGCGCAAAGGGTGATGCGGGTGTCGCTCAGTCGAGAATTGGAACTCTTGGACGAGAGACTTCCTTTTCTGGCGACTGTGGGGTCAACAAGTCCTTACGTGGGCTTGTTTGGAACGGTTTGGGGCATCATGAACTCGTTCAGATCATTGGGCGCAGCCAAACAGGCAACTCTTGCCATGGTGGCACCCGGGATCTCCGAGGCGCTCGTAGCCACCGCTATGGGGCTATTCGCCGCAATTCCCGCGGTCATGGCTTACAATCGTTTCTCAACCGAAATTGGGAGGCTGGGTGCGCGGTATGAGGCATTTGCAGAGGAGTTTCTGAGCCTTCTGCACCGAAAGGCACACGCAAAATGAATGTTTCAGGCGGTGTAGGCCGAGGTCAGAAGAGAAGGCCGGTTGCAGAAATCAACGTCGTTCCTTACATCGATGTGACCTTGGTGCTGCTCATCATTTTCATGGTGACAGCCCCGATGCTTCAAACCGGTGTGGACGTCGATTTGCCTCAAGCCGAGACCAAAACAATCGATCCCAGCGACCAATTTCCGATTATCGTTTCGATTGATTCAGCGGGTAAGCTTTTTGTCGATATCAACAATCAAGGGGATATCGAGCTTACTGATGAAGATCTTTCTGAAAGGGTGATCGCCGCGCTGGAAAAAGCCCCAGATAACAAAGTCCTCATTCGAGGTGATCAAAAAGTAAACTATGGACGGGTTGTCTCCGTCATGGCAGCCCTCAAGAAAGCAGGTGTCCCAAGCGTGGGACTCATGACTTCGCCCAAGGAAGAATGAGTTCTCCCGAATTTAAACGGAGTTATGCCCCGGTTGCGCTGTCCGTGCTTCTGCATGGCATTTTGCTGTTGTTGTTGCT
>CAYFLM010000103.1:0-4344 GCA_964343925.1 uncultured Methylococcus sp. | reverse complement strand
TTGCGCCGACACTTGTGTTTTTAGGTCTTTATCATGGGCAGAGTATGAATCTGCTCTTTACCAAGTATGAATTGATATCTCTCATCATGACGGTCGTTGCCGTGACAAGTTTCTTGAGTGGGGGCAAGGTGCGTCCTCGGGCCGGACTGGCTTTAGTCACGCTATACGTCATGTTGGGTCTTGGATTCTTCTATGCCCCCTAACAAGGAAGCTAAAGATCCCTCTCACAGACTGTTTAGGTGAGGGGAATTAAACGATCCCTAAAGATGAAGTAACCTAATCTTTTGTCTGTATTGCATGTCTACAACGTGGCAGCTTCCTCCAGAAGATCCCATCCCTCCCACTCTCTCCACGACAAAAACATGAGTGAATGGAGACGGCTTTTATTCCTGGAGTAGAAGACGTCTAATTGCCTCATCCTGCAACGCTTTCTCTTTAGCCCGCCAAGGGTTGTTCAGATTGACGTAACAATGATCCGAACAAGCTTCATTTATTACTTGTCTAAATGCAATGATGTCTGTCCAATCGCACCCACCGGGGACAGATATTTCCCGCTCGTCGTAAATGGTCTCATTGAATGTGCCGACCTGATCAACGGCACCCACCGCCCGTATCACATAGATGAATCCATTACCGTTGCAGTTGATACTAATAAACTTCTTTGCAACGCTGGTGGCATAGCTCACGGAGAGAAAGATTGAAACCGGATAGAAGTCATTTGCCTGATGCAGCCAAGGATCAAAATGTGGCTGATCCATGTAATTCTTCCACACAGGATTATCAACTTTCCTAAAGTTATCTCTGATGGTACTTGGGTGCATTCCACCAGCATAAAACACCACCAATGGTGACCTCCCATCAGCTCTAAACCCATAGGCATCCACCACACGAGGTTCAAGGGCCAATTTAGGGTTTTTCACTGACCCATCCATTGGTCGTGCTTTGCCGGAATGCTGCCAATAGGCCATAGCCCTTTTGATTTCTTCAAGATACAGCGGTGGGATTTGAGGTCTTTTGTCTGCGGTAAAAACAAGATCCGCAGGAGTGCCATTTTTCGGGGTAAGCGTCCTATTCTCAGGCGGCATTATTTTAGATTTGGTCATTTGCATATCAGGGACAATGACTAAACCCGAACTGGCCTTGTGTTTTGCATCAAATGCGGTCGAGTGGTCCTTAACGTAGCCTAGAAGATCGTTGAAATCAAAATTACTCACCCTGAATCCAGAATAGGTCTTCTTATAAAACCCTATGGAGGAATAGGATTGTTTGATGCACTGCATCAAGAACCCATAAATATTAGTGCTTCTTCCAAAAGTTAGCCCCTTGCAGAGCTTATTGAACCTTTCAACATCATGGGTTTTCAAGCATGCCTTCCCATAACCGAACTGATCAATAAGTGTTTCAGAGAATACGTTTGTGATTTCTTGGGCAGCTTTATTAAAGTCCTTATCACTGACAGCAATGAGATCAACCATCTTTTCCGTTTTATGGGGAGCGGGCGCCGTCGGGTCTCTGAATCCATGATCAGCGGGAAGCATTTTCTTTAGCGCCTCAAGATCACCATAGTAGAAAACGGATTTCCCACCGTAGGTTCCCTGAACCAAATCAAAGCCGTGATAAGTCGCCTTCCGATCGCAAATGACAACAGTCCTAATCACAAACCTCGTACTCTCTTGATCAATCCACCACACAACATGAAAGTCGGGCTCCCTAACAATGGCTTTTGGATTAACCTCAAGCTTATTGAGCATCGGGTCATACGCTTGGGAGGACTCCTTGAAAACTACAAGAGGTACAATATGTTCACCTTTTTTTAGCGGAGGGTCGCTATAGACTAGATACGGATTCGAAAAGTTATACATAAGTACTCCGGTAGTATGGGACTTGACTCATACGTCTATTTGTCCCTGTTTTTACCATAAGGGAAATCAGCCTCGCTTGCCGAGCTTACGCTTAGCTTTCTGGTCTTCAAATAGAAATCGTCCCTCAAGCAATCGACCGCTAAACGTTCAAGAAGGCATTAAAAGCCCTTTCTCGCCAGTAAGAGAACTAATAAGCAGACTTGAGGAAAAATATCAAGCCAAAATTGGACGACCTTATTCATCCAGTCTTTGTCTGTCCTGCCTTCAGAAGTGATTCGGTCCCCAGCCTCTCCATCGGTTCTGTTTCGCCCAGGCTTGATTAGCTATTTTTAACCTTCGGATGGACCGTAGCTCACTCTGAGTCTGGCCCGTCCCCAGTCGCCAGCCACCCTGAACAGCCCCTTGACCCATTCCCCTCATTCGGCCATAGCTCGAACCCACCATTTGCCCAAATCCCCCCAGGGTGCTGAGTGCTACCCCACCTGCAAGGCCCGAAGCCATGGAGGGGGCCTGAGTCAGCAATAAGGATCCAATCCCTGCCAGCGCAATGGGCGGAACCATGGCACTGGTAAAGCCTTGCCCTGTAGAAATCGCATTGGGAAGATCTGCTGCGGTGAGGTACTGCATCATGAACTGAAGCACCAGCGCACCCGCAGCTCCTGCTAGTAGTGCAAGAAATGAATAATTCAGCACTTGGGCCCACCAAAGCCCAAACCAGCTCTTGGAAGATTCAAAGATGAGGGAAAGGACAAAGAGTGGACCCACACCAATCAAAATCGCTATGGCGAGTTTAGAGAGAATCAGCAAGAAGACGATGTAGATCAGAAGAAGCAGGATCGCAATGAACATGATCCCGCCAACCATCAAGGTGGGCGCTGCCGATAGCGCCGTGGTCCACCCGGTCGCCGCAATCGATTTCCCAATCGCATCCCAGATATTGAGGAGCTGTTCCGCCACTTGATCTGCATATTGGGTCAACGTGGTAAAGCTCCCTCCACCCCCAGACGTCCCAAGGCTTGCAAGATAGTCTGGGGTTTCTGAAATCCAGTGGGCAAGGATCGAGTTGTAGTAGCCGACCGATAAGGCCACGGACAAGATCATACTGATCCGGGTCACACGGCCCAGCCCATCCAGAACCGGTTCCTGGATCTGCCCCCGAAACATCGACCAACCCCAGATGACGATATAGATCCCGAGGAGCGATGTCGCCAGGGGTGAAATGGCTCCCACAACGCTCATTACGAGATGCTGCCAATAGGACACGACTGCGGTGTCAAATTTGGTCAAAAAATCATTCAGGAATTGAACATTGGAAGCAGGATCTGCCATGAGGGTTTCTCCTTACCAAGCTGTGGGGATCTTGCCGCCCGTTGCCGCTATCGCTGCTTGTTGGGCCTTCTGGGCTTCTTGATCGCGCTGCAAAGCTGCAAGCTGTCCCAAGAGCTGAAGTCGTGCCTGCTCATTTTGAAGGAGTGTTTGCTCGGCCTGGATCCTTCCTTGAAGATCCTGGATGGATTTCGCATCTGGCGTTGAGTCCACCTGGTTCAATAGCGCCTGAAGGCTCCCAAGCCTTTGAGCAGCTGCGTTATAGGCCGCCATCATCATCCCGACATTGGAGGAGACCTGCATCGCGCGCTGGGTGACCGTCTGAAGGCCCTGCCCACTCAACCCAGTCTTGGCCATATCCGTGACCTGATTGGCCTCATTGATGGATTGCCATCCGGCATAGCCTGACTGAAGCACTTCTTGATAATCATTGGGGAGATAGCGATAGAGCGAGGGGTTATTGCCCAGCATCGCAAGGTTCTTAAGGCTTTCGGGGCCTCCCGTGACACTGGTATAGAGCATCTGCACCTGCTGGAGCTGTTGCATCATCGTCCCAATCTGCTGCTGCATTTGTTGAGCCTGTTGACCCCAAGCCTCGAGTTGCTGCGCGGCATTGGCAGCCGCCGCAAAATCAATGACCGGCATATCGGCCTGTGCCTCCATAGCACCCCCTCCGCTCAGGAGCACGAAGATCAATGCTAGTTCCTTGTATTGTCCTTTCATCTGACCCCCCTTCTTTTGCTCTCTTGTTCCTTTCCCTTTCGAAGCTCAAAAAATCTTGGGAGCCATTGTTGTGGCTCAGGCCCCTCTTCTTGCACCAAGCGCTCCACCAGTAACGATGAGGCGGTATTCCCTGAAAGGATGGCAAGCTCCTCTTCAAAGCCTTGGAGATTGAGCTCGGCCACCACCGAGTTATGGCCTTGCTTGATGAGGAACTTCCGAGACTTTTCCCCAAGTGATCGGACGATTTGGTATTCGCTCTCCGTTAGGCCAAAGCCTTCCACATAGCCTTTCCGGTCGGCCTCGGGATTTGGGAGAAAGATCTTGGTCGCGGTCTGGGACACCACCGCAAACCCCACTTTGGAGCGAAGGACCTGCTCAGGGTTTTGAGTGAGCATCACAAGAAACCCATCCTGCTTACGGATGGTCACGAGCT
>CAYFLM010000102.1:0-4472 GCA_964343925.1 uncultured Methylococcus sp. | reverse complement strand
TCCGAGATCAAGCCAATATTGCGTAAGAAGCCTTCAATGCGATCGGCCATCTCACCGAACGAAAAACCCAGGAGATGCCCCTCTTCGTTACATTCATCATGTTCACGATAGAGGTGAAGTTCGGTCTCCTCTGCTTTTCTACCCATGGATGCCAGGTTAGGTAACTTCGTACCCGGCCTAAACACATCGACGAGCAAGCGAAACCCATAAGCCAGCCCGACCGTATGGGTAAAGAGCCAATTTCGAAAGACTTCCGTTGGCCTATAGGCCCGCTTGCTCTTCATATCGGGGCGGTGGGCCGTCTGATCAATTAAGCGTTCCACAATGAGATGCCGAGGCGTCACCACAACCGGACACTGTGCGACGGGGAAAATATCCTCTATCCCCTTGTAAAAAAAATCGATACCAAAAAAACCTGCAGCCCCGAAAGTTTCAATGGAGGGGGAGATCGTTTCCAGATGACGACGAATCGAGCATTCACGGTCATCGATGCAGAAAATAGCCTGAGCTGAAGGTGAAGACACCGAATCCTCAGCTCTGGGCTTTTCTTCAATGGCCATCAAGAGGTCCGCATAAAGCGACAATTCCATGGCCTCATGCCAGACTTTAAGGATCGGATCGATTTCAGCCACATCATCAAGGAGTTCAAGCCCCGGGTACTTTGCAGGGTCAATGGTATCGACCAGAGGTTTAAAGTGGCGGTTTCGGGTATTCATGAACGACCATTGGAGCAAGAGCTCCAAAGCCAAGGTTTCCTTGAGTGAAGCATCACGTCGAAACAGGAGACTTCCGGGCTGCTGTTCAATGACATGCACCATGCCCGACCACCCGGGATGAGCCAAAGCCATCTCCAGTAGATACTTTTCGTAATACGCGGGATCGCCAACCAGCCGTTTGAGACTCGCCGCGATGGCTTCATCGGGAGAGGCCTTTAACCACGGCGATACCTCGGGATCACCCAAAGGATAAAGCGGGATGAAGCTTTCATGGACCAGACGTCGAATACAGTTCCAGAAGGATTCATCCTGATCGGGGATGGACCAATAACTGATGCCCTGATCCAGATAATTACTGATCAACCGGAAAAGTACCGGATGAACCCAGGCATCGAGATGGATGCCCAGAGTCGTGTACCAGGCTTGTCGCATGCCATCCATCGCAAGAGAACGAGGTGGATAATGTGCATTTTCGTCCGGCTCGTGCAGCCTTGAATGAAATGGGTCTGCCTCCGATTCAGAGATGCCTTGTCGTTTGATAGCAAGATCAATATAGGTCTTATAGATTCGGCCTTCCTGATAGCGATTCTGGTAGAAACTCAAGGGGGGAGAAATTCTGGAGCCATAGAGTTTGGAGGCCATGGCCAATGCGTTAAAGAAAGGCTGATCCTCGAGCGCATGTAAGGTGTTGTGATGGATAAAGTCCTTGAGCGCGTTTTGCGTGGGAAGCCAGTGCGCCAGACGATGCAAAACGGCGTCCAATTCAAATGCGCTGTCTAAATCACGAGGAGTTTGACCTTCGGGCCGTAAGGACATGATGTCGTTGCCATAGTGGGATTAACTTTTGATCATGCAAGTGACATGCCTTGATAGAGAAAAGCGCCATGGCCAACAGCGGTCGGTATCGAGAAGCCTGGCCTCTCGTGATCCTGTGAGAACTTGGTGCAAATGGCCTAGGGGGCGACGGTCCTTTTCAACCGATGGTTGATCTTAGGATGCGTCTTGATGCTCGAGCACGGACTTACGGTGAATCGAAGCCTGTTCTTGAATGGCTTTTACTTGATCATGATCTAGCCGATTAAGGTTTCGGATCTGAAGACCCATCCTCGGGTTTTGCTCCAGACTGCGCCGATGGCGCAGCAGAAAATCCCAATACAGCGTGGTGTAGGGACAGGCCTTTGGGCCGGTCGCTTGAGTAGGGAGATAGGGACAGCGCGCGCAGTAATTGCTCATCCTTTGGATGTATTTACCCGTGGCGATATAAGGTTTACTCGTCATGAAGCCCCCATCTGCCGCTTGGCTCATGCCGATGGTGTTGGGGAGTTCAACCCACTCCACTGCATCCACATACACGGCCAAAAACCATTCATGAACGGATTTGGGATTCACACCGAACATCAGGGCGTAGCTCCCAAGGACCATCAGACGCTGGATGTGATGCGCATATCCGTAACGAAGCGTCTGACGGATGACCTCACGAAGACAAGCCATGTTCGTCTCCCCCGTCCAAAAAAAGGCAGGAAGCGCAGCCTCGGCTTCATACGCATTGGCATCCAAAAGATCCGGCATCCGGGTCCAGTAGATCCCTCGAACATATTCACGCCATCCCAGAATCTGCCGAACAAAGCCTTCAACCGATTGCAGCGGTGCATGACCCGAGTGATAAGCAGCGATTGCGGCGTCGACCACTTCTTGTGCGGAAAGGAGCTTGAGGTTTAAGGCCACAGAGAGTCGGGAGTGATAGAGGAAAGGTTCTCCTGACCACATCGCATCCTCATAGGGACCAAATTCGGAGAGACCCTCTTCGATGAATGCCTTCAGCCACCTGAGGGCATCGGGTCTCGTCACTGGCCAGTTAAAGTCCTCGAGTGATCCCGGATGATCTTGGAATCTCGATGTGATCAAACGGAAGACGTCCTGTGTCATCGGATCCAGCGGAGCTTCGGGCGTCACGTAACGCCCGGCTGGTCCCTGCTTTCCGAAAGACTGCCGATTTTCGCTATCAAGGTTCCAGACCCCTCCTTCAGGCTCCTGTCCTGCCATCAGAATAGTGAAGCGCCGGCGCTGCTGACGGTACCAATACTCCATCCGAGGTTCCTTTCTCTCACTCAGAAACTGCTTAAAGTCTCGAACCTCGGTATAGAAGCTTCGGTCAGGCCTGATCTCTAGCGGGATTGAAAATCGCTGGAGTGTCGCTTTGAGCGATTCCAAGACCCGATAATCACCCGGAACGGTGACAATGCAGCGTAACGGTTGATCCTCTTCAATGGTCTTGATCAACGCCCCGGAGAGATCTTTGAAACCAGGACGGTCATCCAGTGCGTGATAGCGTACCGGGATACCACACTCCTCTAATGCACGTCGAAAGTGCCTCATCCCCGAAATAAAAAGGGCGATCCTCGGCTTTGAAGACCAGACATGAGAGGACTCCTCCTCGACCTCGGCCATGAAAACGACATCGGATTTCTTGTCAAAGCCATCAAAAGCAGAAGCATTAAGATTCAGTTGATCGCCCAAAATTAGAATGAGGTGTCGCATGATCTTCAGAAACTAAATAACGAGAGAGGAGCCTAACAGTTAAGAAAGAATGAGCATACGAATGGCCAGCGCGAACTACGACGGATTTAGAGGCAACAAAAAAGATCTTCCACACAAAATCTGTTTAGTGTGTCAAAAGCCCATGACGTATCGAAAACGCTGGCGGCAGCATTGGGATCAAGTACTTTACTGCTCAGATCGATGCCGACATTCTAAAACGAAGCTCAAAGATTCCACTCAATTTAACCGATAACAATCTCAGGAGGCTCTGATGTACCGTCTCTTACTCTTGCCCTTATTGCTCTTCATGATGAAACCCGTCGGTGCAGAACCGACCTGTCCATCACTCATTCAGCACACTGTTCGTTCACTCAACTCTGAAAACCGTATTGATCTCTGTAAGGCCTATGGCGGCAAGGTGCTGTTGATTGTGAATACCGCAAGCCAGTGTGGTTACACCGGGCAGCTCAAAGGTCTTGAAACGCTGTATCAAACCTATAAAAGCCAGGGGTTCGAAGTCCTGGGATTTCCTTCCGACTCCTTTAAACAAGAACATGCCGATGAAAAGGATACCGAACGGGTCGCCCGGAAGGATTATGGCGTGAGCTTTCCATTATTTGAAAAGCAAGCCGTGAAAGGAAGTGATGCCTCAGGATTATTCAAGGATCTTGCGGAAGCCACAGGTCAATCGCCCGCATGGAATTTCCAGAAATATCTGGTCGATCGGACAGGTAAAGTCATTGGCGTCTACCCTTCTCAGGTGGGGCCGGATGACCTTCTGCTCAAATTGGCGATAGAAGGTGCACTCAAATCTCCCTAATCACACATTTATTTCAGGGTTTTTGGCTTGAAACACCCAATTTAAGGGGCGTCTGATCTAGAATGGTTCCGTCAGCAGCTTTCAGGCTCCGCTGGCACCGTCATGAGACGGTCGACTGTTCAGGCGATTCGATTCATTGTTGAAGCGAAGACGCCCCTTATTTGGTAACTCAAGAGATAAGACCATGCTTGGTGAAAAACACGATCTGATTCACGAACTCCCTGAATACAGAGATCTCATTCACACCCTCAAAACCACGAACCGCCATTTCGCGAAACTGTTTGATGAATACGATGAACTCGATCATCAAGTCCGTCGTTGTGAGGAAGGAATTGAAGTCCACGCGGATGACTTCGTTGAAACGCTTAAAAAACAGCGGCTCTCATTGAAAGACGAAT
>CAYFLM010000101.1:0-4495 GCA_964343925.1 uncultured Methylococcus sp. | reverse complement strand
TCCCCAATCAGAATATGAAGGCTATTCGAAGAATGTAGCAGCATGAAGATCGGGATCGACAAAAGCATCACACTGCCACTCCCGAGGATGAGCAATGGGCGTCTCCCGAGGTGATCAGAAAGCCACGCAGACAGAGGCAGGATGATCAGTAAGACCAGCATGGCAAAGCTATTAACCTCCAATGCTACGCCTTCCGGCATGTCATCGATATTGCGAATGTAGGTCACGGCATAGATGAAGGCGGTATAAAATGCAACGCCTGAGCCGATATTCAGGAGAATCACTCTCAGAACATCGCGCTTATGCTGTCTAAAGAGGTGCTGTACGGGCGCTTTTGCGGCCTGAACCGGAAGGTCGGCCTCGGTATCACGCCTTATCCACCACCCTATCAAGGCGATGAGTCCCCCCATCACGAATGGAAGACGCCATCCCCAAGCAATAATTTTGGGCTCTGGAAGAAGATTGGAAACCACAAGACCCACAGTGGATCCAATTAAAATCCCAGCTGTAGCGCCCCACGATCCCCAGACCGCGGTGAATGCGCGACGATTTTGAGGCGCATTTTCAGTCAGATAAACCAAAGAGCTGGTGAATTCACCACCGACTGAAAGGCCTTGAATAATGCGAAGTAGAATCAACCCTATCGGCGCCCAAATCCCAATCTCCTGATAAGTCGGCATGGATGCCATTAGAACGGTTGGGATAGCCATAGCAAGAACCGAGAGCGACATGGCCTTTTGACGGCCGATTCGATCTCCGATACGTCCAAAAACGAGACCACCGAGCGGCCGAACCAGAAACCCTGCAGCAAATGCTCCAAATGAGGCGATCAAGGACACGTTGGGGTCATTGCCAGGAAAAAAGAGGCTTCCGATCACGGCTGCAAAATAGCCATAGACGGCAAAGTCATACCACTCCATGACATTGCCGATAAGGCCAATGAGGATGATCTTTTTTAAGTTGGGTTCAGTGGGGGCGGGTATGGGCTTCATGGCATTGAATGGATGGAGGTTGGTCTTTCTTCTATCGCTCAAAAAAAGCGATTGAAACAAAAAAACCCCGCCGAAGCGGGGTTTTTCATTGAGCGGGTCAGACTTAGTAGTCGCCCATTCCGCCAGGCATAGCCGGTGCTGCTGCTTCCTTCTGAGGAATCTCAGCAATCATGGCTTCGGTTGTCAACATGAGACCTGCAACCGATCCAGCATTCTGCAGGGCAGAACGAGTGACCTTGGTTGGATCCAGGATACCCATAGCCAACATATCGCCATAGCTGTCGGTGGCTGCGTTGTAACCGAACGCACCATCGCCTTCGAGGACCTTGTTAAGGATGACCGAAGGTTCGCCGCCTGCATTGTTGACGATCTGACGGAGTGGCTCTTCAATAGCGCGGCGGAGGATGCCGATGCCCACCGTTTGATCATGGTTTGAACCTTTAAGGTCTCTCAGTGCGGCAATCGCACGAACCAGAGCTACACCACCACCAGGAACGATGCCTTCTTCTACAGCGGCACGCGTTGCATGCAGTGCGTCATTCACGCGATCCTTCTTTTCCTTCATTTCAACTTCAGTCGCTGCGCCAACCTTGATCACGGCTACACCGCCTGCAAGCTTAGCAACACGCTCTTGGAGCTTTTCACGATCGTAGTCTGAAGACGTGTCTTCGATCTGCTTGCGAAGTTGATCGACGCGGCCGCGAATGGCATCCGCTTTACCTGCGCCATCAACGATAACGGTGTTGTCCTTGTTGATTTCGATTTTCTTGGCGCTACCGAGGTCTTCAAGTTCAACCTTTTCAAGAGAAAGGCCAACTTCCTCAGAGATCACCGTGCCGCCCGTAAGGATAGCGATGTCTTCCAACATGGCCTTACGACGGTCACCGAAGCCAGGTGCCTTAACTGCTGCAACTTTCAGGATGCCACGCATCGTGTTCACCACCAGAGTGGCAAGCGCTTCACCTTCAACGTCTTCAGCAATGATCAGCAGTGAGCGACCGCTCTTTGAAACTTTTTCAAGGAGTGGGATCAGGTCACGGATGTTTGAAATTTTCTTGTCGTGAAGCAGTACGAACGGATGATCCAGTTCAACGCTCATCGCGTCCTGCTTATTGATGAAGTAGGGAGAGAGGTAGCCACGATCGAACTGCATACCTTCAACGACTTCCAGTTCATTCTGGAGGCTAGAACCTTCTTCAACAGTGATCACGCCTTCTTTGCCAACCTTATCCATGGCTTCAGCCAGGATGTTACCAACGCTCTCGTCGGAGTTAGCGGATACCGTGCCGACCTGAGCAATTTCCTTGCTGGTCGCACAAGGCTTGGAGAGCTTTTTCAGTTCTTCCACAACCACGCCAACAGCCTGGTCAATACCACGCTTGATGTCCATTGGGTTTGCGCCCGCAGAAACGGACTTAAGACCTTCGCGTACGATGGCCTGCGCCAGAACCGTTGCCGTCGTCGTACCGTCACCAGCGACATCGTTGGTTTTGGAAGCAACTTGCTTAACCATCTGTGCGCCCATGTTCTCAAACTTATCTTTAAGTTCGATTTCTTTTGCGACGGATACGCCGTCTTTGGTGATCGTTGGAGCACCAAAGCTCTTTTCAAGAACTACATTACGTCCCTTTGGACCCAGAGTCTGCTTAACTGCATCGGCCAAAACATTGAGGCCTGCCAGCATGAGATGACGTGCATCTTCACCAAAGCGTACTTCTTTAGCTGCCATTTTTGATGATTCCTTCTAGATTAAGATTGGTATTAAAAAATACGGGATTAGTTTTCGATAACACCGAAAATTTCATCTTCCCGTAGGACCACGTAATCAACGCCGTCCACCTTGAGTTCAGTGCCGGCATACTTACCGACCAAAACTTTCTCACCGGGCTTGACGCTCACGGGGCGAACTTCACCGTTATCCAGAACTTTGCCTGGACCCACGGCAACAACTTCGGCCTGAGTGGGCTTCTCCTTGGCGCTATCGGGGATGACGATGCCACCAGGTGAAGTCTTCTCTTCTTCCCAGCGCTTCACCAAGACCCGGTCATGCAAAGGACGTACTTTCATAACATCTCCTAACTGTCGTTAAATCGAATCGAAATTATTAAAAACGGGAACTCGTGGATCCCGATGGAAGCGATATTGGGGCAAAAAAAAACATTTCAAGGGCTCGATTGAATTTTTTTTGTGCGGGAAGCAAACGGCATAAAACCCACGTTTGGGATGCACAGAATCGATTGCAAGCTGAAGTTCAGATTGTCATCATGATGCGATGAAAATAAACCCGGTTCACATCTTTAGCTTTGGCCTATTTTTCGCGATTAATGCGGGCTTGAGTTCAGCTGTTGCTGAGACTGAGGTTCAGCGTGAAACCAAGGCCATAGAGAGTGAATGGGCAGACATTTTCTACAAGTTGCCGGAGGATCAGCAAGCTGGAAAATTAGAGCCGTTCATTCCTCGGCTTGAAGCCTTGCAGAAGAAAGACCCCAATGCTGCCGAGCCTCTGATCATGGAGGCCCTGGTCTACTGTTCGCTGGCTGCAACTGATCTCGGTTTTAGCGCCCTGGGTCGTGTGGCAAAGGCAAGAGATCTCTTGTTGCAGTCGGTGCCATTGAATCCCCGAGCGATGGATGCAAGTGCGTATGTCACGCTGGGTAATTTGTATCATCGGGTTCCACCTTGGCCGATTTCCTATGGAGATGACGAAATCGCTAAGCATTATCTCGAAATGGCGCTGATGCTCTATCCGGACACGGTGGATACGAATTTCTTCTATGGCGACTTTCTTCTGGATGACGGGGAGTATGAGCAGGCGCTTCCTTATCTTGAAAAAGCGGAAAAAGCGCCGGTGCGCCCCTATGCCTATTTATCGGACCTTCAGCTTAAAAAGGAGTTGGTCAAAGCGCTCAAGGATGCTCGTGAACAGAACGATGAGCGCTCTAACTTTTTTACCCGCTTTATCTATAACTCAGAGAACCCTTGAGATCGTGGCGGGTTGAGGTGACTGGATTTTATTAAACGCCATCCGGAAAGTCGTAACTGTAATGCTTTTTGAGCGGTTTCACGACTTCCCAGTCACTATCGAGTCCGGCGTGGAAGGTCACGAGATCTCCTGGCAGAATTCTGACCGCTTGCCCGCCTCTGGGTGTTACCAGAATTTCACCCTCAAGGACGTAAGCCACTTCTGTTTCATCAAAGTCGATATCAAAGGTAGATACTTCCTTCTCCCAGATTTCCCAGTTGGACACTCCAAGACTTTTGAGGCGTTCTGGACTGGGGTTGTGTTCGATTTTGATCAGGCTCATCAATGTATCCTCAGGTTTGGACAGTGGTTAGGTCGCACATGGTACGCGACAACCTCCAGAGAGCCAAACCTTCAGCATTTCTTCAGGATTTCGCTCAATTCTTTAATTGAAGAGGGATCACAATGTCGCCATCTTGGGTAAGACAAATCTTCCAAACAAGCCGCCGATAATCAGGAAAAGGCTTCCAACCAGAAGTAC
>CAYFLM010000100.1:0-4521 GCA_964343925.1 uncultured Methylococcus sp. | reverse complement strand
GTTGCCATACTGCTCGGCGCCGTGATGGGTGAGCGCACTTATGAATGGATACGAGGACTTCTCGCCTCGATTCCAGGTCAGACGCTGCTATGGGGTTATATTTTTGCGCTGGTCTTTCATACCTGCCACGGGGTCCGACATCTGATCTGGGACAGTCTGAGAGGATTGGATCGAGCATCACTCTTTCGTCACAATCTGATTGAGCTTTTGGTGGCGTTTTTAAGCACTGCCCTCGTCTTTGGATTCACCCAAGGCCTTTGGGGAGGATCAACCTGATGCGACAGCCCTCTACACCCGAGAAGGCACGCTCAGCCACTCTGCACTGGTGGCGTCAACGCTTGACCGCACTCTGCCTTCTACCACTGACGCTCTGGTTTATCCTAGGTCTTGCGCAGTTACCTCAACTCACGTACAGCGGGTTTCTCGATTGGATAAAAACGCCTTGGAATGCCATCACTCTCGGCATCTTCATGCTGTTGGGCCTGTTTCATGCGGTCATGGGACTTGAGGTAATTATCGAAGACTATGTGCACCACCCCATGCTGCGGGCGGGCGCCCTCAAAACCATTCGTTTTGTCCTTCTTTTGACCGAATCTGCAGCCCTACTTTCCATTCTCAAACTGTCATTCCCAGACGCTACATGACTCAAGCCTACCCCATTACTGAACACTTTTATGATGCCGTTGTGGTCGGTGCGGGCGGCGCTGGACTGAGAGCGTCCCTGGGCCTTGCCGAGAGAGGCATCAAGACCGCCTGCATCACCAAGGTATTCCCAACACGCAGTCATACGGTTGCGGCCCAGGGCGGCATAAGCGCTGCGCTTGGCAACATGGGAGAGGATGACTGGCGCTGGCATATGTATGACACCATCAAAGGGTCGGACTGGCTCGGTGATCAGGATGCCATCGAATATATGTGCCGCGAAGCCATACCCGCAGTGATTGAACTCGAACATTACGGTGTTCCCTTTTCAAGAACCGAGGAAGGCCGTATTTATCAGCGCGCCTTTGGAGGAATGACAACACGCTTTGGTGAAGGTAAGGCCATGCGAACCTGCGCCGCGGCCGATCAGACCGGCCACGCCATTCTGCATACCCTTTATCAGCAATCGCTCAAACGGAAAGTCGAGTTCTTTATCGAATACATCACGCTCGACCTCATCATGGATGAAGGCGTTTGTCGGGGTGTCCTTGCCTGGCGACTTGAAGACGGGAGTCTTCACCTATTCAGAGCACATCAGGTCATCCTGGCCACAGGAGGCTACGGCCGCAGCTATTTCTCCTGTACCTCAGCGCATACCACGACGGGAGATGGTAATGGCATGGTCCTCAGAGCCGGCCTTCCCCTTCAGGATATGGAATTTGTGCAATTCCACCCCACCGGTATCTATGGTGCCGGCTGCCTCATTTCCGAGGGCGTTCGGGGTGAAGGGGGTTATCTCACCAATAGTGAGGGTGAGCGTTTTATGGAACGTTACGCACCGCATGCCAAAGACCTCGCCTCCCGAGATGTCGTCAGCCGAGCGATTACGATTGAAATCATGGAGGGACGAGGCTGCGGACCGCTCAAAGACTTTGTTCATCTTCATTTGGAGCATGTAGACCCCGCCATTATCGAGGAGCGGCTACCCGGGATTTCAGAAACCGCACGCATCTTTGCCGGAGTTGATGTCCGTAAGGAACCCATGCCAGTACTGCCCACTGTTCACTACAACATGGGAGGCATTCCCACGAACTACCGGTGTGAAGTGGTCACAGTTAAAGATGGAAACCCGGAATCGATCGTGCCGGGTCTTATGGCCATCGGGGAGGCCGCCTGCGTATCGGTGCATGGTGCCAATCGCCTTGGGTCAAACTCACTTTTGGACTTGGTAGTCTTCGGCCGTGCCGCTGCGATCCGGACTGCAGAACGGGTTCAACCCAATACTCCGCACCCCCCATTGAGTCCGCATCACACGACAAAGGCTCTGGACCGGTTCGATCAACTGCGCCATGCGAATGGGAGCTTAAGCACCGCAGAAGTCCGCCTCGAAATGCAGCGCACGATGCAAAACCATGCCACGGTATTCAGAAAGGGTCCTATACTCAAAGAGGGCCTTGAAAAGCTCGAGTCCATTGCCCGCCGCTTCACCGATATCAAGATCAGTGACCGATCTCTGATATGGAACACGGATCTCGTGGAGACCTTGGAACTGGATAATCTTCTGGGCCAGTCGATGGCGACCATGGCCGGTGCACTGAATCGAACGGAAAGTCGGGGTGCCCATGCCAGAGATGACTACCCTGAACGTGATGATACCGAATGGCTCAAACATTCACTCTTGTGGGTAGATGAACAGCACCAGGTCAAGATTGATTATCGTCCCGTCCACATGTACACCCTGACCGATGAGGTCGAAGTTGTACCTCTGGCTAAACGCGTCTACTGAGTCAGCGAATATGGTTGAATTTACGCTTCCAGCCCATTCCAAAGTACGTCCAGGTCGAGAGCATCGGCTGGAAGACCGGAGCGGCGACATTATTCAAATCGAGATCTACCGTTATGATCCAGAGTCTGGGGAAAATCCCCGGTTGGATCGCTTTGAAATCCGGCGTGAAGAATGTGGACCCATGGTTCTGGATGCGCTGCTTAAAATCAAGAATGAGACCGACAGCACCCTGACCCTCCGAAGATCCTGCCGTGAGGGCGTGTGTGGCTCCTGCGCGATGAACATTAATGGACGCAACACGCTTGCCTGTACCAAATCACTCGCCGAAGTCGGTAATGTCATTAAGATTTACCCCCTCCCCCACCTACCCGTCCTGAAAGATCTCGTTCCGGACATGACACACGTTTATGAGCAATACGCTTCCATTGAACCCTGGCTGGAGAATGAGGAAACGCCGGCTGATCAAAGGGAGCGCATACAGACACATGAACAGCGCGCCGAACTCGAGGGACTGGTCGAGTGCATTCTCTGCGCCTGCTGCTCCACCAGCTGCCCAAGCTATTGGTGGAACGGTGACCGATATCTGGGTCCCGCCGTCCTTCTACAGGCACACCGTTGGATCAAGGATAGCCGGGATCAGAAAACCGAAGAGCGTCTGGATCAATTGGAAGATGCTTTCAAGCTCTATCGCTGCCACACCATCATGAACTGCACGGATACATGCCCTAAGTCTTTGAACCCCGCGAAGGCAATCGCAGAAATCAAACGCATGATGATAGACCGACGGAAGTAATGCGCAGAAAGCAGCTTCTCTGGCGATGCCGCAGAGGAATGAAAGAACTGGACGCACTTCTGGTCGGCTACATTGAGACTCAGACGGAAGTTGAATTTGAACGAGACCATGCGCTGTTCGAGGCTTTTCTAGATTCCAGTGACGAACAACTCTGGCGTTCGCTGGTTCTGGGGCATCCCCACCAGGAGGCGCTTTTTGAACCCCTTATTCAGAAGATTCTGAGCACTTCAAACAACCCGATAAAAAAAGACTGACCACCCGGCTTGTCCATACTGCAATCGTTTCTCTGGAGGGTGTAGGGTCCAGGCCTAGCTGTACCCGTTGATAGAGCTCCCCCTTGAGCATGTTGAGAAACTCTCCCGCAACAAAGTCGGTATCGATATTCCCTATCACCCCGCTTTTCTGGTAAGTCCTCAAAAACTGGGACAGGTAACCAAGGCTCCTTCCCGGGCCCATCTCGTAAAACTCGCGAGCCAACTCAGGAAATCGATGCGCTTCGGCCGAGACCTGAGACCTTAAGCTCACCAATTCAGGCCTTAAAACCTGATAGAGATATTGCTCTCCAAAAGCCTGTAATCCTTTGCCAAGCGGTTGGTCTCTTGGAAGACCTGCCTCGGGCAAAGCTCCGACAAACTGATCGCTGTACTGGCAAATGGCAGCCCTGAAAAGACCGGCCTTTCCTCCAAATTGCGAGTAGATCGTCCTTAAAGACACCCGTGCTTCACGGGCAATCGTCTCGAGACTCAATGCCCCATAACCATGGGTCGCAAAAAGATGAAACGATTGCTCCAGGAGATGGTCTCTCCGCTTGAGGGTTTCGCTTTTACGGGGTCTTCCAACTCGCTTCAAATTGACGGCGTTACTCAATTGGACGAACAATGATTTTTGGCACAAAATAATAGAAAGAAATCTTACCTTTTTTTCTAAAGGCATTTCCACTCTCTAATTTTATTTTTCTTATGTCACTTGGCTCGAATCCAGATCGCTTGAAACGCCTGGGCTTTGTAATGATTGTGTCATTGATCCTCATGCTGGGGGCTTGTGGCACGGGCGAGAAAGAGGATCAGCAACCCCCAATGACTCCGGTAAAAAGCACGTTGGCTAAGGAACTGGAAATTCTGGACTGGGACGATTACACGGGTCGCATCGAGGCCATGGAAACCGTGGATATCAAGGCACGCGTCAGTGGTTATTTGGAAAAGGTATTGTTCAAGGACGGTGATCGCGTCAAAAAGGGCGATCTGCTCTTCCTCATTGATTCAAGAACCTATGCTGCAGACCTTAAACGCGCCGAGTCAGA
>CAYFLM010000099.1:0-4530 GCA_964343925.1 uncultured Methylococcus sp. | reverse complement strand
TCCAATACTTTTTTAAGGAAAGGACCGGTTTCAGATTGAGGGTGATTCCCGATATCTTCTGGGGTGCCTTCTGCAACAATCCGTCCACCGCCCTCTCCACCTTCAGGGCCAAGATCAATGATCCAGTCGGCCGTTTTGATGACGTCCAGGTTGTGCTCGATCACGACCACCGTGTTGCCATGATCGCGCAATTGATGGAGTACCCGAAGCAACTGCCTGATGTCATGGAAGTGGAGTCCAGTGGTGGGTTCGTCCAGAATGTAGAGCGTTCTTCCCGTATCGCGTTTGGAGAGTTCCCGTGCCAGCTTGACGCGTTGGGCCTCCCCCCCAGAAAGCGTCACGGCATTTTGTCCGAGGGTGATGTAGCCAAGCCCCACCTCGGTCAAGGTTTCCAGTTTTCGGTGGACCGTAGGAATGTGGGTAAAGAACTGAAGGGCATCCTCAACGGTCATGTTGAGAACATCGTGGATGGTTTTTCCCTTGTAGCGAATTTCGAGGGTTTCCCGGTTGTAGCGCTGTCCTTTGCAGACGTCGCAGTGCACAAAGATATCCGGAAGGAAATGCATCTCCACCTTGATGACCCCATCCCCAGCACAGGCTTCACAACGCCCACCCTTCACATTAAAGCTGAATCGCCCCGGGGTATATCCTCTAGCACGGGCCTCCGGAGTGCCCGCAAAGAGTTCGCGAATGGGTGTAAAAACCTGCGTGTAAGTCGCGGGGTTTGAGCGTGGCGTTCTTCCAATAGGGCTTTGATCAATATCCACGACCTTATCGAACTGATCCAGTCCTTCAATGCCATCACAGGGGGCCGCTGCCTCTGTTGCGCCATTCAGGACTCTTGCCACATGACGATAGAGCGTGTCATTGACCAATGTGGATTTTCCGGAGCCTGAAAGTCCGGTGACGCAAGTGAGTAGTCCGACAGGGAAGGTCGCGGTCACCCCTTTAAGATTGTTGCCGGTCGCGTTCAGAATCCTGAATGTTCTTTTGGGGTCCAGGGGGGTGCGTTTGAGCGGGACCTCTATTTCCAGTTGTCCTGAAAGATAGGCACCCGTCAGTGATTCAGGCTGCTGCATGATGTCGCTTGGGGTTCCCTGAGCCACCACCGCACCTCCGTGGACGCCTGCGCCAGGTCCAATATCCACGACATGATCCGATTGCAAAATCGCATCCTCATCGTGTTCCACGACAATGACGGTGTTGCCGAGATCTCTCAGTCGGATGAGCGTATCCAGTAGTCTCTGGTTGTCCTTTTGGTGTAGACCAATGGAAGGTTCATCCAGAACATACATGACCCCAACAAGTCCCGCCCCGACTTGACTGGCAAGACGGATTCTTTGGGCTTCGCCTCCTGAAAGTGTGTCGGCGCTCCGGTTGAGTGTCAGGTAGTCGAGTCCTACGTTGACGAGAAAGCTCAGGCGCTCAAGGATTTCCTTCACAATTTTGCTGGCCACTTCTCCCTTACGTCCCGGGAGTTCCAGTTCCCTGAAATAATGCGCTGCGCGGCGTATTGGGAGCGTTGTGATTTCGGGCAGGGAGCGGCCATCGACAAAAACATGCCGCGCTTCGAGATTGAGTCGCGTTCCTTCACAGCCAGGGCAGGGCTTATTGGCCTGATATTTCATCAGGTCCTCTCGTACACTCATGGAGTCCGTTTCGAGATATCGCCGCTCCATGTTCTTGATAATGCCTTCGAAGCGGTGGTTCTGAATGACTTCCCGTCCTCTGGATGACCAGCTTTTGAAAGGAATGGCTTCGCGCCCGCTGCCATAGAGGAGAACATCCTTGGCCTTCTGGGGAAGACTGATATAGGGGGCCTCTGGGTCAAAGCCCAGGTGATCAGCGAGGGAGAGCACCATTTGATAAAAGGCGGTATGACTTCGATCCCAGTTTCGTATGGCGCCCTCTGCAAGACTAAGTTTTGGACTATGGACCACGAGGTCGGGGTCAAAATATTGCTTGAACCCGAGACCATCACAATCGGGGCATGCGCCTTTGGGGTTGTTGAATGAAAAAATGCGGGGCTCAAGCTCGCTGAGTGCATAACCGCAATGGGGGCAGGCATATTGATCGGAATAGAGCCGTTCCAATTGGGGATCGTCCATGGAAACGACCAATGCCATTCCATCTGCAAGTTTAAGTGCGGTCTCAAGGGATTCGGCTAATCGTGAGCTGATGTCAGGTCGAATTTTGAAGCGATCAATGACGGCTTCAATCGTGTGTTTTTTGCGAAGTTCCAGCTTGGGAGGGTCATCAAGGTCATAGACTTCGCCATTGATTCGGGCCCTGATAAATCCTCTGGCTTTAAGGTCCTCCAGGATCTGAACATGTTCACCTTTCCGTTCCCGGATGATAGGGGCCAGCAACATCCATCGACTTTCAGGGGGTTCCAGGAGGATCTGATCCACCATCTGACTGATGGTTTGGGCTTCCAGAGACACGCGGTGAGTGGGACACATGGGCGTACCGGCCCTTGCGTATAGGAGTCTCAGATAGTCGTAGATTTCGGTAATGGTCCCTACGGTGGAGCGAGGGTTGTGTGAGGTCGACTTTTGCTCAATGGATATCGCAGGTGAAAGCCCCTCAATATGGTCGACATCCGGCTTTTCCATGACGGACAGGAATTGACGCGCATAGGCCGATAAGGATTCTACGTACCGCCGCTGACCTTCGGCATAGATGGTGTCAAATGCGAGAGAGGACTTGCCCGAGCCGGAGAGGCCCGTGATCACAATGAGCTGGTCTCTGGGAAGATCCAGATCAATGTTTTTGAGATTGTGGGTTCTGGCGCCCCGAATGCGGATGGTTTCCATAAGAGAAATGGCCAATGGGCTTTAAGTTCTTGGGATGGAAGATTCCAATGATATCTTGGAGCGCAAGAAGAGGGGCTCTTCAATACCCTGCTTGGATTCAGGGGGACGGTGAGGGTTCAATACGAAGATGAAAGGTAACGGGGCCGTCATTGATGAGTTCAACCTGCATGTCGGCACCGAACTGGCCGGTTTGAACTTTTGAGTAGCGAGATTCAATGAAGGCCACCAATCTATCAAAATATTTTCGGCCTTCCTCAGGCGCCGCTGCGGGGGTGAAACTGGGCCTTAGCCCTTTTCGGGTATCCGCGGCCAGAGTGAATTGCGAGACTAGTAAAAGTGCTCCTCCCACTTCTTGCACATTGAGGTTCATCTTGCCGGCCTCATCCGAAAAGATTCGGTAGGCCAGGAGCTTTTCTCCCATTTTTTGAACTTCAACTTCGCCATCACCCTTTTCGATGGCTACGAGCGCCAAGAGCCCCTGATCAATTTTTCCAATGGATGCCCCGTCGACTCGGACTTCGGCGCGTCGGACTCTTTGAATCAGGGCAATCACAGGTTAATAGCGTGGAATGGCGGGATCAACTTCGGTAGACCAGGCATCAATGCCTCCCCGAAGATTGGCGATGTGGGTAAAGCCACGTGATTCCAGAAAATCTGCAACCATACGGCTTCGCATCCCATGGTGACAAAGGACCACGTAGGCGGTCTCCGGGTTAAGCTCCATCAAGCGATCCGGTAGGGTTTGCATGGGCATGTGAAGCGCACCTTCAATCCGGGCATAGGCGAATTCATTGGCCTCCCGAACATCGAGTAAGGTGGGCGCTGAATCCTCTTCGTCTAATAGGCGTTTGACTTGGGTTGGGGTGAGGTCCTGCATGGTGTGGGTCCCTTAAAAAAGGCCCCGGAGAGGGGCCTTGGAGTAGATTTAGGCGGTACGAGCGGGAATGCCCTTTTCCTTCATGGCTCTAAAGACCGTTTCACCGATATGAGCCGGGTTCCTTGCAACATAATGTCCGAGGGCCTCCATCGCATCCATCTTCGCCTTGGCGGTATCCGCCTCGCTCGAAATGATGGCGCCCGCATGACCCATGCGGCGACCCGGTGGCGCGGCAATGCCTGCGACAAAACCAATCAGAGGCTTGGTGAGGTTTTCTTTGGCCCAACGGGCAGCAGCCACTTCCTGAGGTCCACCAATTTCACCGATCATGACCACGACGTCGGTTTCGGGATCTTCCTCAAAGGCTTTAAGGACCGTTACAAAGTCCGTGCCGTTCACGGGATCACCGCCGATACCCACAGAAGTCGAGATACCCAGTCCCATGGCGGCCATCTGTTCGGTCGCTTCATAATTGAGGGTGCCGGATCTTGAAACGATGCCTACGTTACCTTTTTTATAGATGTTGGAGGGCATGATACCCACCTTGCACTCACCCGGCGTAATGATGCCCGGCGTGTTAGGACCGATGATGACGGCATCCTTACCGATTCGGTAGCGCTGGAGGCGAATCATGTCATAAATCGGAATGCCGTCTGCAATGGTTACCGCGACCTTGATGCCCGCATCGATGGCTTCCATCAGGGCATCGACATTAAAGGGTGGCGGGACGAAGACAGCGGAAACGTCCGCACCGGTAGCGGCAACGGCTTCTGCCACCGTATCGAAGACCGGAAGGCCAAGGTGCGTTGTGCCGCCTTTTCCAGGCGTGACGCCGCC
>CAYFLM010000098.1:0-4585 GCA_964343925.1 uncultured Methylococcus sp. | reverse complement strand
CCCTTAACGGGTCAACCTATTCCGGTCTGGGTCGGGAACTATGTCCTTATGAGTTATGGGGAGGGAGCGGTAA
Source organism: uncultured Methylococcus sp. (assembly GCA_964343925.1). Classification (GTDB taxonomy): domain Bacteria; phylum Pseudomonadota; class Gammaproteobacteria; order Methylococcales; family Methylococcaceae; genus UBA6136. The sequence goes on along the minus strand of CAYFLM010000098.1, from coordinate 4,512 downwards.
TGGCCGTACCCGCCCATGATGAGAGAGATTTCCATTTCGCAAAAAAATATGGGCTCCCCATTCAGCAGGTGATACAGGCTCCGGATGAAGCGTTCGATCATGAAGCCTGGAAAGATTGGTATGGAGAAAAGCTGGGTGGACGCTTGATCAATTCCGGCAAGTACGATGGTCTCGATTTCCAATCGGCCGTGGACACCATAGCCCAAGATCTTGAGGCACTAGGCCTCGGGGAAAAGAAAACCAACTTCCGATTGAGAGACTGGGGCGTCTCAAGGCAGCGTTACTGGGGTTGTCCAGTTCCTGTTATTCACTGTAAACATTGCGGCACCGTTCCGGTACCTGAGCGAGATTTGCCTGTAATGCTACCCAGAGAGGTAGAAATCACGGGTATTGGGTCACCTCTGGCGAATTCAGAGGCCTTCGTGAACGTTAACTGCCCGCACTGTGGAGAAGCCGCAAAGCGAGAGACGGATACGTTTGACACCTTTATGGAATCATCATGGTATTTCGCTCGTTACACCTCCGCAGACAACACTTCAGAAATGCTGGACGAACGGGCAAATTACTGGCTTCCGGTCGATCAATATATCGGCGGGATTGAGCATGCCATTCTTCATCTGTTGTATGCGCGGTTTTATCAGAAGCTTCTCAGAGATGCGGGCCTGAGTGTCTCAAGCGAACCGTTCAGCAATCTGCTCACACAAGGCATGGTTGTAGCCCCCACTTTTTTCCGGATTGTGGACGGTCGAAAGCAATATTTTGCTCCTCAGGAAGTTGAAACCACACTCGATACAAGAGGGCGCATCCAAGAAGCAAAACTCTGCGCAGACGGACTTCCAGTCGAGATCGGCGGAACGGAAAAGATGTCTAAATCTAAAAACAACGGCATTGACCCTGAACACCTCGTAAGCCGCTATGGTGCGGATACGGTCCGCCTGTTTACGATGTTCGCGGCGCCACCCGAGCAATCGCTGGAGTGGTCCGATTCTGGGGTAGAGGGAAGCTTTAGGTTTCTCAAGCGCCTGTGGAGACAGGTTTATGCGCATATTTCTGGCGGGCCGACTCTGCCACTCGAAAAGAAGGACCTGACGGATTCGCAGAAAACACTCAGGCGGCAGACCCATGAAACCTTACGAAAAGTCACTGATGACATGGGAAGGCGGTTCACTTTCAACACCGCCATCGCGGCCAACATGGAATTATTAAATGCCTTGGTCAAGTTTGAAGACCCCACGGACCAAGGACGCGCCGTCAGGCAAGAGGCCTTCGAACTGATCACCCTTATGCTTTCCCCCATTGTCCCCCACATTACGGACCATCTCTGGAAAGCTTTAGGACATGAAACCCTGCTTGCAAGTGTCGCTTGGCCAAGTGTCGATGGGACTGCGCTCACTCAAGAACAAATAGAGATGGTGGTTCAGGTCAATGGCAAGCTAAGAGGGAAAATTTGCGTTTCACCTGAGGCAGACCAGAAAACGATTGAATCATTAGCGCTGAATGATGAGAACGTGCTACGTTTCCTCGATGGAAAGTCACCAAAGAAAATTATTGTGGTCCCGAAAAAACTGGTAAGCATCGTTGTTTGACACCCGGCTGAAATCATTACTCAAACTTGGCTTTGCCCTGCCGCTGATCTTAGCTGCCTGCGGCTACCATCTCAGAGGAGAAATTCCGGGCGATCCCAAGGAAAAAACCATGTACCTGGTGGGTATTGGCCCGAGCAACCCATTCTATGGAGACTTTACATTCCTCCTGACTAGCGCAGGCGGAAAAGTCGCCAATAAGGCCAGTGACGCTGGCGTGATTGTCAACATCATCTCTGCGAATCATTTACGCAGGAATATCACACTCAGTGCCGTCGGTCAGGCCAACATGTTCGAGCTGACTTTCAGAGTTCGCTATGACGTTGAGAACACCAAAGGAGATATTCTTCTGGCTGAGCAGGAAATTAACACTCGACGCGAGTATTTCAATACCCAGAGTAGCCCGCTGGGTATGGGATACGAAGAGGCGGAAATCAGAACTGAGATGCAGAAAGATGCAGCCCAAACTCTCCTGAGACGAATCCTGTTTTCACTTGAGGAATCCAAGAAAGAAGCGGCAACTCAAGCATCTAATCACAGTGAAAATTCCGGCAAGTAACTTTACACGGGATATTCAGCAAAGGATTTTCCCGATGTATGTTTTACTCGGTGAGGAACCGCTGCAACTTCAAGAAATTTCTGATGCCATTCGCCACAAAGCGAGAGTCGAGGGCTATACCGATAGAGAGCTCTTTCATATTGACACCAGCTTTGATGGGTCACTACTCAGAACAGCATTATTTACGCTCTCGCTATTTGATGCCTCAAAAATCGTCGAACTTAGATTCAAGAACAAGCCCGATAAGAAAACCATCCAGCTACTTCAGGAGTTTTTGCAAAGTCCCCCGGAAAATCTGCTCCTTCTTATCTTTATTCCTAAGCTAACCTCTACCGAACAAAAACAAGCTTGGTTTCAGTCCATCGACCAAATCGGTCTTATTGTCCAAGTGTGGCCCATCGAGGGGGACCGGCTCATCAACTGGATTGACAAAAGATTGGCTTCAAGAGGTCTTCTCGCAGATCAATCAGGACTTAGACTTCTGGCATCACGCGTAGAGGGTAACCTCCTCGCAGCGGCCCAGGAAATAGAAAAACTCTCCATCCTACACGGCAAGAAAAGCCTTTCGGATGCAGATATCCTTCGATCCGTCGCTGACAGCAGTCGGTTTGATGTCTTTGATCTCACTGACGCACTGCTTCAAGGACATGCCATTAGAAGCTTTCGCATACTCTCCACACTCAAAGGAGAAGGTATTGCTTCACCCGTATTAATCTGGGCGATTGCCAGAGACCTTCGGATTCTGCATGAACTGAGCCAGAGCGAGGACTCAAGGAATGGTCAAAATACTATTTTCGCGAAGCATCGCATATGGGATACTCGGAAAACACTATTGGAGCGCGCACTCAAGCGCCTGGATTCACAAGCAATCCGCAAGGCTTTGACTCAAGCCGCCAGGGTTGATCGCATCGCGAAGGGTCAATGCCCCGGTGATGAGTGGCAGGCTCTTTGGAACCTTTGCGAGTGCGTAATAGCGCCTAAAAGCGCTCTACCCCAACAAACCCTTTGAAAGATTGACGCCATGCAAACCGTTGATGACCAGGTCATTCAACTTGCCCAGGATGCAAGAATAGCCTCCATTGAAATAGGGCGAGCCTCCACACGCCAAAAAAATATGGCGCTCAATGCAATAGCAGATGCCCTCGTCAATGATAGTGCGACACTGATCGAAGAAAACCAGAAGGATCTGACCAAGGCTCGTACACAGCAACTGGAGGATGCCTTAATCGATCGACTCGCGCTTAATCATCAACGAATTGAGGCCATGGCCCACGGCGTGAGAGAAGTAGCCAATCTTCAGGATCCGATCGGGGCCATGTCCGAACTCTCCTACCGACCATCCGGCATTCAGGTCGGAAAAATGCGGGTCCCTCTGGGCGTTATTGCGATTATCTACGAGTCAAGACCCAACGTGACCGCAGATGCTGCTGCGTTATGCATCAAATCGGGAAACGCCTGTATTTTGAGGGGCGGTAGTGAATCCTTCTTTTCCAATATGGCCATCGCCAAAGTTGTTCGCAAGGGGCTGGATAGCGCAGGGTTAACGCCCAACGCGGTTCAACTCGTGGAAACAACGGATCGGAGTGCTGTTGGATCCTTGCTTCAACAGCATCGATTCATCGACGTCATCGTGCCTAGAGGCGGCAAGAGCCTCATTGAGCGGATTGCAGGCGAATCGAGAATCCCAGTGATCAAACATCTAGACGGCATCTGCCATGTCTACATCGACGATGAATGCAATCCGAAAATTGCCATCGATATCGCAGTCAACGCGAAAACCCATCGCTTTGGTGTCTGCAATGCCATGGAGACTCTTCTGGTTGCCAAAGGCGTTGCCAAAACAATCCTCCCACATCTTGCTCAAGAGTTTGAATCAAGAGGTGTGGAACTCAGAGGCTGCCCGATCACCGCATCAATCATCACCTGTAGCGCTGCGACAGAAGCGGATTGGGATACCGAGTACTTGGCGCCCATTCTCTCAATTAAGGTCGTTCAGGACTTAGAGGAGGCCATGGCCCATATTCGTAGGCACAGTTCGGGACATACTGAATCGATCGTCACAGAAAACTACACTCGAGCGCATCGGTTTCTTCGTGAAGTGGATTCAAGTTCGGTGATGGTCAATGCTTCGACCCGCTTTGCTGACGGATTTGAGTATGGTCTAGGTGCAGAAATCGGAATTTCCACCGATAAGCTGCATGCTCGCGGCCCTGTCGGACTTGAAGGACTGACAAGCCAGAAGTTTGTAGTGCTAGGCACAGGCCAAGTGAGACAGTGAGGCCTCGCTCAAGTGACTCCCCCTGCCCCGCTGATTGGTCTATTCGGTGGCACCTTTGATCCAGTCCACTATGGCCATCTAAGAACCGCCAT
>CAYFLM010000097.1:0-4593 GCA_964343925.1 uncultured Methylococcus sp. | reverse complement strand
TGGATTCATCAAGTGCTTTCTGTCGGGGATTTGGTCTCACTCAGTGATGCAGCAGGCGATTGCCTTTACATTCCAGGCAGCCCCGACCAACCGCTACTCCTCATCGGGACGGGTTCTGGTCTCGCTCCGCTCTACGGAATTCTGCGCGATGCGCTCGAACAGGGGCATCAAGGCCCTATCCATCTCTATCATGGTAGCCGTACTGAAGAAGGTCTCTACCTTGAAGATGAACTCCATGTCTTGATGGCACTCCACCCTCAATTTAAGTATCAGCCTTGTGTATCAGGACATCAGGCTGACCTTAGGCCACCACTATTGCAGGGACGTGCCTCTGAACTTGCACTCACCACGCATACCGATCTTAGGGGTTGGCGCGTTTATCTGTGCGGTCATCCGGGCATGGTCCAAACCACACAGTTCCAAGTATTCCTCGCGGGTGCATCCCCCAAGGAAATCCACGTGGATGCCTTTGATAGCCAGGCGTCTGAAATCTAGTCCCATGCGATTCAGGCCTTCTTCAATGAACGTACTGAAAAGATTTTTCCCCAAGCAGCCCCCTCTCCCCCTTAAAGAAAAAGCCCTATCAGGGCTCAGTGCCTTTTTTGGGATCGCAATTTTGAGTTTACTCAAGGAGCAGTACCCCGCTGAATTCACCAATATGATTTTGGCCTCGATGGGCGCAACAGCCGTACTGCTGTTTGCCGCCCCCCACAGCACATTGGTCCAGCCTTCGGCCATACTCGGCGGGCATTTGCTTTCAGCCTTGGTAGGGGTGGCTGCACAACAGTGGGTCCCCGCGCCCTATACCGCTGCGGTGGCTGTCGGGGGTGCAATCACATTGATGCATCTTTTCCATTGCCTTCACCCACCCGGGGGGGCGACGGCCATATTTGCGGTCATCGGAGGTCCATCGGTTTGGGATCTGGGCTACGGCTATGTCCTGAGTCCCGTAGCCGTCAATGCGGTTTTGATGTTGTTACTAGGAATGATCATCAACAATCTTCGCTCGCATTCTACGATCTACCCTGCCCCTTTGGCCGAATCGATCCCCCGCTCTACGCCTACTCCACCCAACGCTGCTGCGATCACACCCGAGGATATCCGACAAGCGCTCGCATCGACCGAAACCTATCTCGACATCAGTGAAGAGGACCTCTGGGCCCTCTATCAAAGAGCAGATCTCTTGGCGCATCGCCGCTGGCTTTCGAATCACCCGATTTCTGCGCTGAGCCTTGAGCGTCCAGAGACTCTCCACTATACCGACACCCTGGATCAGGTCTGGGAAGCCCTTCAGCACTCTAACGATGGCTGCGTGATCATCGTGAGCTCACTCCAGCATCTGGAAGGCATCATCACGCGCTCTGACCTGATCAAGTATCTCTATCGAATCGAGCGACCGATCAGCATGATTCAGAGAATTAGAAGGCAACGCATCACCGAAGTGCTGGCTTCAGAGCGGACGGTTGCGGGCGAAATCATGACCCAGCCAGTGATTTCAGTTCATGTCACGGCCACACTGGATCAAGTGAGCAGCATTCTCGCCCAAGGACAACTCCATCATGTCCCCGTTGTTGATGATGAGCGCCGCTTACTGGGTGTCATCACCCATGCTCATCTTTGGTCCCTACTCGACCTCAAACTGTCCACCGGGCAGTCCTAACCCCCTCATCTCAAAGGAAGCAAGACCATGCCAAATCCACCGCTCTGGGCCAACCCTACTTTCTGGAAAAAAATGGCTGTCTGGGTCACCGCGCTCTCCTTTTTACTGCTGATAGTCCTCACCTTCGACAGCCTCAGGCAAACCCTACCTGGTGGGACACGCGTTCCCGCGTACACCGTCATTAACCAGTCCATCGATTACCGTCTGGATACCGCTCGAAATCGCTATCAACCGGTAATCGGAGGCAAAGAACTTCTATTTGGCCAGGAATACGATGCCAAAGCTGCCGAGGCGCTGGTCGCGCTTGGCAAGAAAACGACTCAGGGAAAAAACTGCATGAATTGTCACACCTTCCTCGGGAACGGTGCTTACTATGCTCCTGACCTCACCAAGGCGTGGCTAGATCCAGGCTGGATCGATGTATCGAATCGGGAAGCGCAAATGATCGCCTTCCTCAAAGATCCTCCCCAACATGCACGCACTTTTGGTACAGGACGCAAAATGCCCAACCCTCATCTTACGGATGAAGAAATCCGGGGGGTCATCGCTTTTCTCAAATGGATGAGTGCCATTGATACCAATGGCTTTCCGCATCGCTTCCAAACGCTGACTGGAGAACACGAATGAGCCTTTGCCCGCATCTATCCAATGACTCAGCAGAGTCCATACCTCGGGCGCTCAATGGTGGCCAAGTATTAGCCATCCACTATTTTTCTGTAGCGGCCCTCCTCTTTATCGCCCAATTGATCTTCGGTCTACTCGCAGCACTTCAGTTTATCTGGCCGGGATTCATGTTCGAGGTCCTCGATTTCAACGTCAATCGTATGGTGCACATCAATGCCATGGTGGTATGGCTACTCTACGGATTTATGGGGTCGGTCTACTGGTTTTTAGAGGAGGAAAGCGGCGTATCGATCGTTGGTCTTGATCTTGGCAAGAAGGCTTTTTGGGTATTGACCTTGGCCGTGGTCATCGTCGTGGCCGTCTACCTGATTGTTCAATCAGGCCCCGGAAACGACACTACACGCTGGCTCATCAATGAAGGGCGCGAATACATTGAAGCACCCCGCTGGGCGGACATCGGGATCGTGCTGGTGATGTTGATCTTTTTTTACAATGTGGCGGCCACATTTTCAAGTGGCGCATGGTCAGGTATTGCTGGAGTCCTGACACTGGATCTCATCGCGCTAGCTGGCCTATACGGTGCAGGGATGTTCTACACCACGAACATTACCGAAGATCAGTATTGGTGGTGGTGGGTGATTCACCTCTGGGTCGAAGCAACCTGGGAAGTGCTCGTCGGCTGCATCATGGCTTGGACCCTCATGCACCTGATCGGCGCGAGACGCCAGATTGTTGAAACCTGGCTCTACATCGAGGTCGCCTTGATGTTTGGTTCCGGCATTCTAGGATTGGGGCACCATTATTTCTGGATCGGAACACCTGAATACTGGCTGACCATAGGAGGATTTTTTTCGGCTTTAGAACCGATCCCCCTCGTCGCGATGGTCGTCCATTCAATCTATGATGCGGGCGTTCACAAATTCAAAAGCACGAACCATCCGGCACTCGCCTGGATCATTGCTCACACATTCGGAAATTTTCTGGGTGCAGGTGTCTGGGGATTTATGCACACCCTCCCCCAAATCAACCTGTACACCCATGGGACACAATGGTCAGCCTCGCATGGGCACCTGGCGTTTTTTGGTGCCTATGCCACGATCATCATTGCCTTTTTCTATCTGGCCGCACAAAAAGTCAGAGGCAATATATGGATGAGTGGCGACCTTCTTGATCACGGCTGGAAATGGAAATGGTCGCTAGGTCTTTTAAATGGTGGGGTACTCGGCATGACCATCGCACTCCTGATTGCAGGGTACGAACAGTCGTTCATAGAACGTGCGATTGAAGGTTCGACCTGGGGTGGATACTTTGAAGCTCAGGCGCACGAGTGGTTTCGGCAGGCCATGGGATGGCGTCTTGTCTTTGGCGTCATGACACTCTTTGGGGCCTTGCTTTTGATGATGGACCTTCTCACGATCGGACGACATGAAAAACGATCCGCATTGGTAATCGAAACAGATTGATCATTGGAATCCCCACCTGTTATGCCGCCCTCGGCATCCGTGCCTTAGTCGGCACGACAGTGTGTGTTGACAAGAGATGGTTTCCCGCTGCATCGGATTCCATCGGCGAGACAGCCGAAACCGCCTCCCTCCGGGGGTATAACCCTCCACAAGCATTGGGATACGCTCCCTCGGGGCCACCCACCCCTAAAGCGGGGGTAGGATGTCAATCAAAGAGCGTGGCGACCTTCGCCAGTACTTCATTCATGAGTAGTGCCGGCAACGTGTCCACCTTACGGGCATGACGTGCGGCCAGGTCTATCACGCGCGGCTGGTCACAGCGCACGACGCCGGTCGTCTTGATGCCGGTTAAGGGCACGGCAAAGGCAAGACGACGCGCGAACTCACCGCCGTTGGTGATTGGCACGATCACCGGCAATTTCGTGGCGTTGTTGAACTCAGTGGGCGACACGACCAGTACAGGACGGCTACCACTTTGCTCATGCCCGGCGGTCGGATCGAGCGACACAAGATAGATGTCGCCTCGCTTCATAGCAACTCGGCACCCACGGCCGGCGCATCGACCCATTCGCGCTCCTCGGTCGGCTGTGGCTGCGAATAGTCCGACGCAGCCAGCAACTCCGCGAGTGTGTAGCGGGCCCGTGGACTGGGATTGACCACTAAGCAACCGTGATCGACAGCGAGACCGACTGTCGCGCCGGCTTGCAGTTGCAGTTGATCAAGAAACGCCGGCGGCACAGCCAACATGATTGAGCCGCCGACTTTGCGAAGATTGGTTGTATACATAGGAACCTCCAATAGACAAAGGTTATACAAAAGTATAATCATAACTAATTTGCCGCGCCA
>CAYFLM010000096.1:0-4646 GCA_964343925.1 uncultured Methylococcus sp. | reverse complement strand
TTGATCGGGCTTTTCCCATTGTCGCTGCTGCGCTCGGCAACCATCTGGGTGTCCGGGTTCAAGTTTACGGAGACACGGCCTGTACAGATGGTAACCTGATCATCCTCCCTCAACTGGAAGATACAGATGAAACCCTGCAATCCGTTGCCTGGGGTTATCTCGCCCATGAGGCTGCCCATGTTCGATATACCGATTTTGACTGTATTGCAAAAGCTCAACCGGAAGGTCTTCTAAGATCGCTCTTCAATATCATTGAAGATGTCAGAATCGAGAAAGCCATCGCAGAAGACTATCCCGGAACCAAAATCAGCATTGAGCGAACACTTCAGCATCTTATCGATACCTCCAACATAGCGCCCCACAATTGGACACAAGAACCCTCCCTGAGCTTAGAAGCATTCTGCCTTTTTAATCTCAGGGTCAGCGTATGTGGGCAACGTTCCTTGATCCCGCTGCTAGAAGTCTCACATGAAACACTTAAGCAACTGCTCGATCCAGGAACCCTTCAACAACTGAACTCATTACTGTCAACGGCACCGCACTTAAGCTCCACTCAAGAGGCCTTGAGACTTGCAGAATCGATTGTCCAACTCCTCGACATCCCTGATTACGATTCGGAGAAAATGGGTCAGATGAATAAAGTTGGAAGCAAGGACGTCCAGGAAGCTCAATCCAATTCCACACCGAACTTTGAGGCCATACCATCCGCGAAGTGTAACTGCCCTTCATGGAACGAGGGTCCTCATCTAGGCGAATTGTTTGCGCCCATTCGAAAGCAAATGGAACAATCTGCGTCTATTCAACGTGGGTTGGGGCTACCAGTAGCCGACCGCCCAAAAGGGAATGAGACCAACGGACGACTTCAACTCGAGAGGATTCGCTTAGCTTCTAGAGTACTCGCAACCGCTCTATACGGGTTCGTTCAATCAGAACGCATGGATCAACAGGTTGCTGCTCGAAAAGGGCGCAGGATTTTTACACAAAAACTCTCGAGGTCCATCTTTGGAGATGATCGCATCTACCTGAGAGAGCGACGAAGAATAAAACCTGCTACAGCAATTCATGTGCTCCTGGACCGCTCTCCCTCGATGTCCGCATCAGTGGCCACAGAAACCCATGGCACGCGCCGAAGGATCGATCTTGCCTGGGAGGCCACCTTAGCTCTTGGAGCTGCACTTGAATCTTTACCAGGAATTAATACTGCCATCACGGCTTTTCCAGGATCAAAAGGGCTGGATGAACGTGTCTATGAAGTGATGGCGCATGGTGAGCGTTTAAGCGAGTGCACAGATCGATTCGATATCGGAACGGATGGGAGTACGCCACTCAGCGAGGCGCTGCTCTATGGTGTCAGCCGTCTTTTGATGACCCAAGAGCCTCGAAAGATTCTGCTCGTCCTCACCGATGGGATCCCCAATGATCCGCTAGAAGCAAGCAGAGTCTTGAGACAATGTGCTGACATTGGCATAGAGGTCTATGGGATCGGTCTTGATATCGACATCCACCATCTCTTTAAGATGAGTATTAATATCCAAACATTACAAGAACTCCAACCTAGGCTTTTTGAATGGTCAAAAAGCCTATTCACACTACCCTAAACACGGACCGGATCCCCCTGCAATGGGATCCGGTTTTTTTATGTTCCAATCCGGGTGTTAGTCAGTTTAATCATGCTTGAATTCCAATTCTATTATCGATACGATGCGGTCTGTTGCGTAAATGTCACTGATGTTGCATCATGCCTACAGATCGCCAAACATGAACAAAGGCCTCCTATTAAGCCTGGTGCTCGCCGGCATGAAATTATCAGGCGGTGAAGAGGCAGCCGATTTTGTTACTCCGTTAACCGTTCCAGACCTTGGAGAATCCTGGTTGAACTTCGCTGGGTGGGTGACTAATCCATCGATTCAAAGCAAGCCATAGCAAGGCCACTTGAGCGTTTTTGCTCTTCTATGAGAGACAAATTCATTACCCTCATACGCACTCCCCTCAGGGAGGCATTCCGTGCGTCCGCTCTATTGCTGACTCTAGGGTGTCATTCACCTCATTCACTGGCCTTAGAAACCGAAAAGGAGTTGCCCGATCCTGAGATCCCTTCCTACCCAGAAAATACCGACACTCTGCCGAAGGGCATGGCCATGATTGAAATATCCCCATTTGGTTACGTAGGCGCAAGCTCTGAAGAAGGAGAACAGTTTAACAATCCCTTCATGATTCAATATGGGTTGACGGATAACATCGAATTGAGAGTCATTGATAATGGCTTTTCATTTACCTCCGGGTATCGACAGTATCGTGGCTTCGAACCCCCGACCTTCGGCGCCCTGATTCACTTGATCGATCAAGGTGATGATTTCTTCGAGCCTTCGATAGCCTTTGAGTCACTTTTTGCAACTGATCTACTGGGTAATGATGCGACGAGGGGCGGATTCCAGCCCACGCTCCAGTTTGCAGTTGAACACACGCTTCCCATGGAGATTTCCTTCAATTACACGTTGGCTGCATTGCGAACCCGCAACGAAATCAACCAAAACACCTGGGAGTTTCAGTTTTCTTGGGCCTTTCAACGCCCGATGTTCCGGGATGATCTCGATCTCTTCATCCACGGCACCTACAACACAGCTGACCTTACGGCGCCCTACAGCCCGACGTCATCACCCCTATATTCGACAGGGGAATCCGTAGCAGGTGGGGGCTTTGTTTGGAAATATGCTCCACGCTTCTCAATCTATGGACAACTGAGTGGTGGACTCACCTCGACCACACCCTCCATGATCAGCTGGGGAGGCTTTTCATGGGCCTTCTAGAGGGTATTGGACATCCCCTTTCGTCCTTTACGTTCTTAATATACGCAGAGGAGCTTCGCTTCTCTCATGACCATAACCCAAATTTCGACTTATCCTGAGTAAGGAAGACATGACGCAATCGAACCCTCTCCCCGATAGTGCAAAACTCTACAATCGGGGCATTCTCCGTCTCTATGACGCTTATGTGCTTGGATTTTCAAATACCTTTGCATGGCAGTGCCCAACCCGCGATCTACTCGCTCATTACCATGCCCATGTGGGATCACGTCATCTCGATATTGGACCGGGCACCGGTTATTTTCTAGATCGATGCAGCTTCCCGGACAAAAATCCCGAGATTCATTTGTTGGATATTAATGAGGTCCCACTCAACAACAGCTCCGAACGCATCCGTCGTTATCACCCTCACATACATTTGGGTGACATTTACACTCCACCGGCTTCAGCACAAGGCCCTTTTCAATCGATCGGAATTAATTATGTACTCCATTGTCTCCCAGGGACGTTGGAGGAAAAGGGCGGACCATTTTTCAGACAATGGGTCCCCCAGCTCGACCCCAATAACGGCAGAATCTTTGGCAGTACGATTTTAGGTAAAGGCATCCGACACAATAGGCTGGGTCAAGCACTAATGAGCCTCTATAACGAAAAAGGGATATTTGGTAATGAATGGGATCACCCAGACGAACTGGAAGGACTGCTCAAAACATGGTTTGTACGCCATACTTTAGAGATTAGAGGTTGTGTCGCGATCTTTGCAGGGTTTGTCTAATAAATTGGCGCCTTTGAGAAGTAAAACGGAGAAATAATGAAACCGATCGCAAGGCTATTCGCTGTATGGATTCTATCGATTGGCACCACGAATGCACACTCTCTGGCGCCTGTCTGGCCTTCACTCAGCGAAGGTGTCCTCCACCCTCTTCTGGGGCTTGATCACTGTCTTGCGCTCATTGGCCTGGGCCTTTGGTCTCAACAATCCCACCTGAGATTTCCGGCTCGAATCTTTATTCCTATCATGTTGATGGCCATGTCGGGCGGTGGCGTATTGGGACATTTAGCGCCTCAATGGCCATGGGTCGATCATCTGATTGCCGCCTCGGTCTTTGTCATTGGGGCGCTTCTGACAGGACTTTTACCCAGTCATCGATTACTCTCGTTTTTCGCAGCGTGCGGATTTCTTCTCTTACATGGCTACGCCCATGGCATGGAACTACCCATCTCATCCAATGGACTGAGCTACGGAGCTGGCTTTTTACTGACGAGCGCTGTGCTCATTGGAATTGGCCGAGGCCTCGGCCATCTTACTCAAAGAAAAAGGGGCATAGAGGCCTTGATAGGCATTGCACTCATGAGTGCGGGATGTTTTTTCTGGTTGATCACCCTTCGCTAACCGAAATTCCAGCCTGAGTCCTATGAAATGGTTCAGGCTGGATTAAGTGTGGTCGGTTCAGACTTCTCCGCGAGCTTCCTTGTGCTTCTTCGAGAACTGCATCATCACAGTGAAAAACATCGGGATGAACATGACTGCGATACAGGTTGATCCCAGCATCCCCCCAACAATGCCGGCTCCCACCGAGTGCTCAGCATGAGCGCCAGGACCGGTATTGGTCACCAAAGGGACAGCACCTAGAATGAAAGCCGTAGACGTCATCACAATCGGTCTGAAACGAAGTTGGGCAGCGTGGATCGCCGCTTCCCTGAAACTCATCTTTTCCTTCTCAACGGCTTCAATGGCGAACTCGACAATCAAAATGGCGTTCTTGGCGGAAAGACCAATCAAAGTTAGCAGACTGACCTGGAAGTAGAGGTCATTCGGCATCTTGTAGCCCAGCAAGACCG
>CAYFLM010000095.1:0-4660 GCA_964343925.1 uncultured Methylococcus sp. | reverse complement strand
AGTCGACCGCTCATTTTCAGAAATAGCGTCAATTCAAAACGATTCGACCCCACATAGAATACCGTCTCAACGGCAATAAGCGCCGATTGAACCCGAAACGGCCTCGGCAAATTTCTTGGATCCTTGTGGCGAGAAATGGCCCTGATCGACAAAATCGGCATCGTGGAACGCGGCCTGATCCACGTGTATAAAGCCAGCACCCAATTGAACCGCCGTCTTCTTTAGAACCTGATTAAAGCGCTCCTGGAGAGGCCAGACATCACGGTCCTTGACGCGCGGGAGCCAACCGTAACGGCCATCCGACTGCTCAAGCTTTTCCTTGTTGAGTACCTGATCGATAAAGACCGTCCGAACGCCGCGCGATTGATTGATCGCCACCAACGTCTTGATGTTTCTTTCGAACAAATACTCCAGATTAGCATCCTGCCCGGTCGTGGTCGTTAGTTTCCAGTACTCCGGCGAAATCGGGATGGTGTCATAGTAGCTGTTGAGCTCTCTTGAGAGAATGTAATAGAGCGGTGTGATACTGACACCCCCATAGTTTCTGACTCTGAGACTCGAGAGCTTCGAGAGGAGATGGTAATCCGCATATCCCGGATCCAGATTCGGAAGGTGGGCATTTCGTATATCGTTCCAGCCCACGTAATAGACCGCACATCGGGGCAGCCGTCCTAGTTTGTCTTCATAGAGCGCGGTCTGAATGATGTGTTCGACCGTGCTGTATCCAGGGACACCAAAATTGGCGAGCACATAATGGGAGCCTAGCCTTTTTTCCACCTGTTCCACCCAGCTCTCACCATCTGGCACGCCCAGATCGTAGGTTGAAGAACCACCATAGACATTGATGAGTACCTGATCCTTTCGAAGCGCAATCTCTTCACCCCGCATATTGGAATGGTTGTGATGAATCGAGAGGCCTCGAGGCGCATAGGTTTCGTTGGGAATCCCCCCCAGCAGTGGGTGGAATTTGAAAGCGTTGACTGAAGAAGAGATCTTGATGTTTTCAGGCCAAAGATCATCCACTTTGAGGTGGAAGACCGGCGCAAAGTGAGTCACTGTGGCAATCAGGATCTCTAGGAGGGCCAGCCCGACCAAACAACGCGATACAAAATGGAACCTGACCAGAGAAACCGAACCCAATAGGAGCAGTATCAGATATACCGAAAAATAAAACCGGGCAGTCCCTATCGACATCAGCCCCCGTCCGAGCGAGAGCAAAGTCAGAATCAGGACACTGATCAACAGCCAACCGGCCAAGAGCACCAGAACGGCGCGCTCCATCTTATAGGGCTTTTGGAAGCCCAAATAAGACTGGACGTTAATCCAACTCATATTTGTTCTTGTAGTCCGCCAAGAGTGCCGGAGACTGCTCTTCCTTTCTAAGGATAAGATTACCTACCACCAATACATCAAGTTCTGTGCCCATAAAGCAGCGGAAAGCATCCTCTGGGCTGCACACAATAGGCTCTCCCCGGACATTGAAGGACGTATTCACCAACACCGGGCAACCGGTCTTGGCCTCAAAAGCACGGAGGAGCGCATGATATTTGGGGTTGGTTTCAGCATGAACCGTCTGGATTCTTGCAGAATAATCGACGTGGGTGACGGCTGGGATTTCGGACCTTGGCACATTGAGCTTATCAATACCGAATAGGGCAGCCTCTTCCACACTCATCTCCCTCCTCTTGTCTGGTTTAACATCTGCAACCAGCAACATATAGGGACTATCGCCTTCAAGCTCAAACCAGTCTGCCACCGACTCCCTTAAAACACTGGGCGCAAAAGGTCTAAAGGACTCTCTGAATTTAACTTTGAGGTTTAATTGTTTTTGCATCGAGGAAGATCTTGGATCCGCAAGGATGCTTCGGCCACCCAGGGATCTTGGGCCAAATTCCATGCGGCCGCTCATCCAGCCAAGCGCCATTCCTGAAGCCAGAGCTGTGGATGCCTCCTCAATGAGCTCTGATTCCGAGAGATGATGAAAAACAGCGCCAGCAGCCTTAAGAGATTTCTGCGCTTCATCGTCTGAATAATTTGGCCCAAGATAGGATCCCTTCATTTGATCCAATCGGGTTGAATCGACCACCCTCGGCTTTTTAAGCATCAGATAATAGGCGGCCAGCGCGGCACCTAAAGCACCACCTGCATCCCCCGCAGCCGGCTGGATCCAAATATCATCAAAAATTTTCTCTCGAAGGAGTTTCCCGTTGGCGACACAGTTGAGGGCGACGCCACCAGCGAGACAGAGGTGCTGAAGTCCCGTTCTCTCCCGAATGCCTTGTGCGAGCTTAATTACGATTTCTTCGGTGACCACCTGAATCGAGGCGGCCAGATCCATTTCTTTCTGGGTAATGTTGGATTCAGGTTTTCTTGCAGGCCCTCCAAAGAGTTGATCGAACTTTTGGTTCGTCATCCTAAGGCCTGTACAGTAATCAAAGTAGCTCATATCCAAACTGAAAGAGCCATCCTCTCGGATATCTATGAGGTGATTTTTAATGAGGTCTGCATAGACGGGTTGCCCATAGGGCGCTAAGCCCATGACCTTGTACTCACCTGAATTAACCTTGAACCCTGTGTAATAGGTAATCGCAGAATAAAGAAGGCCCAAAGAATGAGGAAAATGAATTTCTTCAATCACTTTGAGCGTGTTTCCTTTACCTACAGAAACGGAAGTCGTGGTCCACTCCCCCACCCCATCCATGGTCAAAACCGCCGCCTCCTCATAAGGCGATGGAAAGAAAGCTGAGGCCGCGTGACTCAAGTGATGCTCAGAAAAAAGAAGTTTTGAGCGAATGTTGATCTCTTTACCCCAGAGAGATCCAAAAGCTCGGATGAGCATCGTTTTCTGAAAAAGCTTGTCCTTAAGCCAAACCGGAATGGAGGTCACAAAACTCCTGAACCCTTTCGGCGCAAAGGCCAAATAAGTTTCGAACAGGCGCTCAAACTTTAAAAAGGGCTTATCGTAAAAAACGATGTAGTCGATATCCTGAGGTTTGAGCCCTGCCTCCTCGAGGCAATACTGAATCGCGTTCCCCGGAAACCCCGCATCATGCTTTTTACGCGTAAATCGCTCTTCTTGTGCTGCAGCGATAATCTCGCCATTCACCAAAAGGCAAGCGGCAGCATCGTGATAGAAAGCGGAGATGCCAAGGATGTTCATTGAAACGCTCTAAAACAAGGTATAGATAAAGGGCGCCACCACCGACCCTTGCGCCAGAATCAGCAAACCACCCAGAACGACCATGATGAGGATGAAGGGCAACAGCCAGATTTTTTTTCGTTTCCTGAGAAAGCCCCAAAGCTCTTGAATGAATTCCATAGATTTAATAAGGATGATTAAAAAAGTCTGTGTCCGATTCCTGATGATCGCGTATGACCCAATATGACTTTTGTTGCCTGGGTTTGAGATGTAAAGGGTCTCTTTTCATGAGTTTCAGAAAGAGTGCGAGCGGCGTCAGGATGCCAAAGAAAATAAAACCCAGAACGATGGGGCTTACGATCTTCCCTAGAAGGAGTCCGAATTGGTGCCAGGCACGATTAAAGGGGCCAAATAACCACGGCAGCCATACCGTGAGGCCGATCAGAATGAAGGCTAGCCCTGAGAGTACGTAGGAAAAGAGTTCAGGCTTGTTCTCGAGCACGGAACGCACCGCAAAGAAAAGGGTGACGGCAACGATCAGCCAACCAAAAGCTTTGGGAGATGAAGGTTCAGGTGCAGATGGGGCGCTTGATTCGATCAGCATGGCAAAGTGAGTGGCTGAGTGAAAACCGAGGAGGATATTATAGTGGCTCAGCCCCTTAATAGGTGATCAGCCATCGCATCGGTAGCACGGACCAGTGCATCGATCATATCGTCGGTTGAGGCAATGTGGCCGCCGTTAGGCAAGATTTCAAGCCTTGATGCGGGTAGACGTTGGTGTAAGATCCAAGCAGCCTCCAAGGGACAAACGAGATCCCTTCGCCCGTGAACAATATGGGTTGGAATATGCTTGATTTGATGGAGGTTATTTAGAATCTGATTTTCTGAAATGAAATACCGATTGATGGCATAGTGAAGTTCAATCTTTGCTTGATGCACTGTTTCTGATGAAACATGCGCCCCAAGCTGATCAGGGTCAAATGACTCCGCTAAAACCACACGCCCACCCCAAAGCTCCCAAGCCCTTGCTGCCCGGCGCTGAGCAATTTCGTCCGATCCTGTGATGATTCTGTGTAACCCAACAATCGGATTGAGCTTATCTTCAGTATCCAGAATCGAAAGCAACCGCTCCCAGTCATCGGGATAAATCTTTCTCACGCCACTTTCATGGACGAACCAGTCCAGATCGGCAGCTCTTGCTAGAAATACACCTCTAAGAATGAGACCTAACACCCGATCAGGAAAGTGCTCAGCGTAGAGCAAGGCTAAGGTAGCCCCCCAGGAGCCACCGAATAAGACCCATGATTCAATATCAAGGCGGGTGCGAATAGCCTCCAAGTCTGAAAGCAATTCAGAAGTGGTGTTCTCTTCGATGTGCCCTTTGGGTTCAGATCGCCCTGAGCCACGTTGGTCGATGAGAATGATTCGATAACGCGAAGGATCAAAATAAGATCGGTGATAGGGCTTACACCCCGATCCAGGACCACCATGAAGAAACACAACAGGAATCCCTTCCGGATT
>CAYFLM010000094.1:0-4736 GCA_964343925.1 uncultured Methylococcus sp. | reverse complement strand
AAACCCAGCAGAGCACCTCTAAAAAGAACTTCCTCAAGAAGACCAACACTCAGTCCTGTAATTAAGGATTTCACGGCAAGAAAATCAAAATCGAGCGTGGCCAATTTGCTCCAAATGAAACCGCGTACGTCGAATTCGATCAGGGCAAAAACGTGTAGCCCCAAGGTAATGCCGCCCAGAAAGAGCCCGCCTAAAAATTGGACCGGAAATAAACGACTGAAACCCAAGATCGAAGAAGCCGAAACGTTCTTCCATGAAAAAAAGAGAGGGATCCCTAAAACCAAAATGACTTGTCCACCCCGACTGACGATGGATCGATAGAGACTCAGGTTGTCGCCATGGAGTAGCTTAAAGATGGGAAAGGCAACCAAGGCGGCGATAGACGCACAGATCAGAAGATAGATCAGTGGCCCGATAACAATCCAAAGCCTCAAAAGAAAAGAAGGCATGTTTAGCGGTTATGCGAGGAAACCGCATCGCGCCAGACCGAGATCAGAATCGCCATGACCGTGGGACCCACAAAAAGACCGAGCAGACCAAAGCTCTCGATGCCGCCCAAAATGCCCAATAGGGTCAAGATAAACGGAAGTTTGACCGCATTACCGATTAAGCGTGGTCGAATGTAATTGTCGGAAGTCAAAATGATAATAAGACCGTAGACCAAGAGACCCACACCCTGAGCCGTGTGTCCCTGTGCAAATAATACGGAAGAGGCACCGACGAACATGATTTTTGCGGCAAACGGAATGAAAGCGATGATGCCTGTTAATAATCCCAGCAAGGAGGCGTGGTCGAGACCTGCGGTCGCATAACCAAACCCTAAAGCAACGCCTTGTCCGAGCGCGACGAGGACAATGCCGTTGACGGTTGCTTTGACTGCGGAGGCGGCGTGACGGCCATAGCGGCTCCCGTCTTTGCCAAAAACCCGATCAAACAAAAAAAGGGTTTTATGTGCGACATCTTCTCCACCCCAGTAGACAAAGAAGAGTATGACAACAGTAAAAAACACGCTGGCGTACACATGAAGCAATTGTGCGGCCGCATGTTTGGTATAACCCATCCAATCACTGGAAAGGATATATTTCACAGATTCTCGAAAGGCCTCAGAAGAACCTAGCCAATCATCCCAGCGTTGTACCGCCGTAGAGCCGATCAATGGCAAACGATTGAGCCAGACAGGAACAGAAAGCCCGTTTTGTTGAGCATCTTGGAGGACACCAGCCAGAACCTGTGTTTCATGTCCGAGACGAACAAGGCCAAATGTGACGGGACCAAACAGAATGCCAGCAAAGACCAACGTTAAAATAAGCGGGGCCCATACGCGAGACTGGGTGAGGCCAGGCACCCGTTTTAAGAGCGACAGAAGCGGCCAAGTCGTGATTCCAAGAATGATGGCCCAAACGATGGGGCCCAAAAAACCATGCAAAATCCACAACCCCATAAAAAAGAGGCCAAGGGCAGCAAAAATTTGAGCTTTGTTTTGAGACGGAGTATTCATGGTGTTGGATGGTCTGATCTGTCCGCTAAGGATCGAGGTGTCGATCGGCATTGTAACGAACTGAAAACTTTTGTGTTAATGACGGAAAATAAGCAAAAAAGATGTCGGTGCAGAATCTAGACAAGATCTTCGCAATCACCCGAGAGCAGAGCATTTCGTGGAGAACCTTCCTCGATGAGGTCTATGCGTTGGCGCGCGTGTTGCCCAATGCCACCTATCAAATTAATTTGGCAACACAGCGCTATCCCTTTGCCGTCGGTTTTTTGGCTGCCGTATTACGCAATCAGGTAGTACTGCTTCCACCCGATCAAACTCAAAACACGCGACATCGTCTTAAGGCCCATTACACGGCGTCCTATGAGTATTACGGGCCAGAGGAAAAAAGAGCTCATCTATCGTCTGACTCAACGCCCCCATTTATTCAGTCATTTACCGAAATTAAAGCAGATCAGGTGGCTGCCATACCGTTTACCTCCGGAAGCACAGGAAATCCTGTAGGGCATCCTAAGACCTGGGGTCATTTAGAAGGCTGCGCTAACCGAATTGCGCAATCATTGGCGCTCCCGGATGAGGCGACGATATTAGCAACGGTACCTGTACAGCATATGTACGGTTTTGAACTGGCGATTCTCCTCCCCCTTTTTGGACACGCCGTTTTAACGACCGATAGACCCTTTTATCCCTCTGATATCGTTGAGGAGATAAATGCTGCACAAGGCCCGCTTTGTCTGGTTACAACACCCATCCACATCCGAGCCTTAATCGATTCCACCTTGGTTGCTAAACCCCCAGTTCGAATCGTTTCTGCCACCGAACCATTAGCCCTTGAACAAGCGAAAGAATGTGAAAATCGCTTTAAAACAAAGCTTGTAGAGCTTTACGGTTGTACAGAAGCGGGCTCAATGGCCTCTCGCATTCCCACAAGGCAATCCTTGTG
Organism: uncultured Methylococcus sp.; assembly: GCA_964343925.1. Lineage (GTDB taxonomy): Bacteria > Pseudomonadota > Gammaproteobacteria > Methylococcales > Methylococcaceae > UBA6136. The sequence continues at coordinate 2,301 of CAYFLM010000094.1, read as the reverse complement.
GAGGTGGTTTGACGGTATTTTGGTACGAGAAGATGAACAAGGCGTCATTATTGAGTCGACTTATTTTTCCGGTGACCGAAGGATTCAGGATCATTTAGATCTCCATTTAGATGGTCAATTCGAGATTAGGGGAAGGAATGTCGACATGATCAATATCGGTGGAAAAAGAACCAGTCTTCTCTCTCTTAATCACTTACTTCATCAGTATCCTGGCATTCTGGGAGGGACCTTTCTCCAACTGGAGGACGCAAATCGAATAAGAAATCGATTGGTTGCGATTGTTGAAGGGCCAGGGATTGATATCGATGGATTGGATCGTTACCTAAGAAATCATCTGGATCCGGTATTCGTGCCTAAAAGGCTTATTAAGCTTGACCAACTTCCTAGAACGCAGACGGGTAAAGTTCAGCGTCAGGTCCTTCAAGAGATCGTTCAAAATATCGAAAAAAGCTGAAAGCATGAATCCAGATCGTTGGCTCAAAAAGTGGCTGCCAAGCCTCTTTCTTCGTGTTTCACTGCTGATACAGGTGCTGGTATGGCCGGTATATGGTTTTGTTCTAAGGGATTATGCTGTTTTACCCATCCTACTCCTAAGCCATCACGTTCTTGTGTTTTTTCTCTGTCTGCACCCAAGAACGTCTCTCATCGGCCCCAACCGCTGCAGAATAGATCAACTTCAAGGAGAACCCCCCTCACTCCTTCTTACCTTTGATGATGGCCCTGATCCTCAATCAACGCCTGAAGTACTGGCCATACTCGATCATTTTCAAGTTAAGGCCATATTTTTTTGCATCGCAGAAAGAGCCCAAGCCTATCCCGATCTGGTTCGGGAAATCCTCGCTCGGGGTCATCAGATTGGGAATCACAGCCTTCGCCATGAGACCACCTTCGCCTTCAAGGGACCTCAGTCACTAGGACTCGATCTCATAGCGTCACAGCGTATTCTTGAAACACTATCATCCAGACAGGTCCTATGGTTTCGTCCGCCTTTTGGCATCAGAAATCCCTGGATGACAGGTGTCCTTCAGCAACACAATTTAAGACTCATGAGTTGGACAAGGCGTGGATACGATGGCGTGATTTCGGATATACAAAAAATCCAAAACAATATCCTTCAAGAGATACGGCCAGGAGATATTATCCTGATGCATGACGGACGCTCCCTGAAAGCGGGTCCCGTTGCTCATCTCTTGTTACCCGATCTATTAACTAGCCTTAAAGATCGTGGATTTACAATCTATGACCCCGCGCTTATCAAGACGTAAATGAACGCCTGATTTTTGGATCCAATGTCAAACGAAGAAGCGGTGTTGTTGCCAAGGTACTGAGTACGGCCATCAGCACCAGCATGGTATAGACGGTTGGTGAAATAACCCCTAGATCCAAGCCTATATTGGCTACAACCAATTCCATCAATGCCCGTGTATTCATCAAGACCGCAATATTGATGGATTCCCTTGTCGAGAGACCAGAGCAGCGGCCAGCGATGAAGCAACCGGAGAGCTTTCCAAAAAAAGCGATAAATATCAAAGCACCACACCAGAACCACAGGTCCGTCGAAACGAGAGAACCGATATCCGTTCTGAGCCCTGTAAAAGTAAAAAAGATGGGGAGAAAGAAAATGTTAATAAAAGGAGAGATACGTTCTCTCCACGCGAGAACCAAGCCCCTTTGATCATGAACAAGAACACCTGCCATGAATCCCCCAAAAATGGCAAAAATCCCGAGTCGGCTGGTGAGGAGTGCTGAGGAAAAGATCAACAGCAAAAGACTGGTCAATAACTCAGAGGGTAGGCCGTCACTGGGCGTAGACCAGCGCCTAATCAGATACTTAAGCGCGGGGCGCATCACCACCAGTGAAAAAACGACATACAGGATCAACATCAAAAGTCGGCCAGAAACATCGATTACCGAAAACTGCCCTTGAGCCACCGTGGCTGAGATTGCGGCCAATAGGATCCAACCGATGGCGTCATTGGCGGCGGCTGAGGCGATGGTGATGACCCCAATTTTGCTGTGGGTCAAATCAAACTCCATCAAAATTCGTCCCAAAATTGGAACAGCGGTAATGGCGAGCGCGATACCGATAAAAAGAGGAAACGCCTCACCTTTCAGCGTTGAAAGAGTGCTCTGCGATACAAAACCGAAACCAAGTCCCAATGCAAAAGGAACCACAATGCTAAAGGCGGTGATCAAGATTACGGAGCGCCTACTTTTTTGGTCTTTGAGTAGGGAGAAATCAAACTCCATACCGACCTGAAACATTAATAAAATAAGGCCAATCTGGCTCATGATCGACAT
>CAYFLM010000093.1:0-4886 GCA_964343925.1 uncultured Methylococcus sp. | reverse complement strand
ACCCTCGACCCGCGCATTACAAGTGCGCCGCTCTACCAACTGAGCTACGCCGGCCTCTATCGGCAACCTAATTATGGACTGCCTACCGCCATTTTAACGCCTCGGGTCCGGAAAGTGAATCTTCGGGAGCAGCGGTCGACTGTTATAATGAATCAGATTTATTACCTGTAATTCCATGTCCCGTTGGCGTCCACCAGCCGAAAAATCATCCGGTTATATTACTGCACAAGGTGCTAGCAGGCTTGAAAGTGAGCTCAAGCAACTCTGGGATCGGCGTAAGGATGTCACTAAACATCTCTCGGCCGCAGCTGCGGAAGGAGACCGATCTGAAAATGCGGAATACATTTATCGCAAAAAGGAGCTAAGGGAAATTGATCGCCGCCTGAGGTATTTACAAAAAAGACTCCAGAGCGTCACGATCGTATCCGAGCTACCCAGTGATCAATCTCGCATTTTTTTTGGTGCTTGGGTCAAGCTTGAGGATGAAAACGGCGCTGAATCAGAATATCGAATCGTAGGTGCCGATGAAATCAATACGTCATCAGGGTGGATCAGTGTCGATTCACCTCTGGCCAAAAGTCTTCTGAAGAAGGGCGTTGATGATGAAGTTCAAGTCGTTACTCCGTCTGGAGTTGCTTATTTCTACATTTTGGAAATTCGCTATGCGTTATAGGAAGAAACTTTGAAGCTTAGTATCACCATCGCTCAACTCAATTTTCTCGTCGGTGATGTTGGCGGAAATACTTCTAAGATTCTGGAGGCCATACAGAAAGCAGAAGCTCTCGGCTCAGATCTTATTCTTTTTCCAGAACTGGCATTGAGTGGATATCCACCGGAAGACTTGCTACTGAGAGGGGATTTCCTAAATGCGATCAAGAATTCTCTTGACCTTATCAGAGGGTGCGCAAAAAAAATCACCGTCGTGCTTGGATTCCCAGAATTTGATGGTCAAACACTGTACAACAGCGCAGCGATATTTGAATCCGAAAAACTCGTTGCCATCTATCGGAAACAAAGACTTCCAAATTATGGTGTTTTCGATGAAAAACGTTATTTTGATGCGGGCACTGGCGCTTGTATTTATAAAATTCGGGGCATACCTATCGGCATCACCATTTGTGAGGATGCCTGGGAATATGGGCCCGTAGAGAGCTCAATCGCCGCTGGTGCTCAGATCATTCTAAATCTGAATGCATCGCCCTATCATCAGGGGAAATCCAACCTTAGAGAGCTAGCGGCGCATGCCAGAATCTCAGCCTCAAAAGTCCCCATGGTTTATGCCAATCTCGTAGGGGGTCAAGACGAACTGCTCTTTGACGGCCGCTCCTTCGTAATGAACGGCGCCGGCTCAATAACGCACGAGGCTGAGGCATTCAAGGAGGAGCTTCTGAGTGTCTCCTTCGAAGGCGACCACGCTCTAAATCCTGTCGGAACGGTCGCTCCCACGAGAGGGAGTGAACGCTCGGAGGTCTACGCCGCGTTGGTTCTGGGCATCAAGGACTACACCATTAAAAACGGATTCAAAGGTGCGCTCCTCGGGCTATCAGGTGGCATTGATTCCGCCCTGACGCTCGCGCTGGCGGTCGATGCGCTTGGAAAGGAAAATGTTACTTGTGTCTCGATGCCTTCGCGCTATACCGCTGACATGAGTAACGAGGATGCAAACCTCCAAGCCAATCTTATGGGTTGCGAGCACCTCAACATTCCCATAGAACCGGCCTTCAACGCGTTCATGGGCATGCTATCAGGGCCTTTTTCTGGTGCTGCAATGGATGTAACAGAGGAAAACATTCAAGCGCGCTGCAGGGGCATCATTTTGATGGCGCTTTCAAACAAACAGGGGAAATTGCTACTTACTACCGGAAACAAGAGCGAAATGAGCGTCGGCTATGCCACTTTGTATGGAGACATGGCCGGGGGGTTTGCTCCCCTCAAAGATGTCCCAAAGTGCCTCGTTTACGATCTCTGTGAATATCGGAACACAATTGCACAGGTGATCCCTAGGCGGGTCATTGAGCGCCCACCTTCTGCAGAACTTCGACCAGACCAAAAGGATCAGGATTCTCTTCCCCCATATGAAATACTCGACCAAATTCTTGAGCGGTACATAGAGCTCGACCAGTCCATAGAGGAAATCATAGCGGCAGGACTTCCCTCCCAAGAGGTCAAGCGAATTATTCAGCTCATACATCGCAATGAATACAAACGCCGCCAGTCGCCTCCTGGAATCAAAATAAGTCCCCGGGCGTTTGGAAAGGACCGACGGTACCCTATAACATCCGGATTCGGACGCAACTAACCCTCATAAAGCGATCAATCGCACCATTGCTAAGGAAACCCCATCATGCATGAAATGATCAATTGGCTAATTTCAACGATAGGCTCCATGGGCTATATCGGGATCTTTCTTCTCATGGCCATGGAAAGTTCGATAATACCGATTCCGAGTGAATTGGTGATGCCACCCGCTGGATATCTCGTTCAGGAAGGGTCCATGAATATGTGGATGGTCATTTTAAGCGGGACATTCGGCAGCCTTGCCGGAGCCTACGCAAATTACTTTGTGGCACGTTCATTAGGTCGGCATTTGGTCATCCGTTACGGTAAATACGTCTGGATCAGTCAGGAACAATTTGAGAGGGTCGAACGCTTTTTCCTTTCCCATGGCGAAATTTCAACATTCGTCGGTCGGCTTCTACCCGTGATTCGCCATCTTATATCGATTCCAGCGGGCATCTCGAGGATGAACCACCTTAGGTTTACTCTTTACACCACCGTGGGCGCAGGGATTTGGGTATCAATCCTAGCTTGGATTGGTTTTTTCATTGGCCAAGAGCAAGATCTGATCCTCAAATATTCACATCAAGCTGTTCTTGCCGTCATCCTTTTTAGTGCAGTTTTAACGATAGCCTACATTTTTTTGTATCGAAGAAAACAGGCCCGTATGACTGTAAGTTCCGACTAAGACCCAGCACAACTGCCAAGCGATAGACTCCCATGAGTGAAAATTACGACGCCGCCTCGATTGAAGTATTGTCTGGCTTAGATCCGGTCAGAAAGCGCCCGGGCATGTACACCGATACAAGCCGGCCGAATCACTTAGCGCAAGAGGTCATCGATAACAGCGTTGACGAGGCCTTAGCAGGTTATGCAAAGAATATTGAGGTCCGACTGCGAAGTGATGGTGGGATTGAAGTTCAAGATGATGGTCGTGGCATGCCAACAGACATCCACCCAGAACAGGGAATATCAGGAGTTGAGGTTATCTTAACCAAGCTTCATGCCGGTGGAAAATTCTCAAACAAGAACTATCAGTTTTCAGGTGGCTTGCACGGCGTGGGTGTTTCTGTCGTTAACGCACTGTCGGATAAGCTTGAGGTAGAAGTTCGACGCTCGGGCAAAATCTTCAAGATTGAATTTGCACATGGAGAGAAGAAAGTCGATCTTCACGAAGTTGGCACCACCAATAAGAAAGATACGGGAACAATCGTTCGATTCTGGCCCGAAGCTCGGTATTTTGACTCACCCAGGATTTCCGTCAGTAAACTAAGAGGCCTGCTCAGGGCAAAAGCCGTACTTTGCCCCGGTCTTAAAATCTCATTCATCGATGAGCCCGCCCAAACGAATGAATTTTGGCTTTATGAGAACGGTTTGCCGGAATATCTTCTTTCCCAAATCGGGGATAAGGAGTGCTTACCAGATTCCCCTTTTTCCGGGTCACTAAGCGGGCAAACGGAAGCCGTCGATTGGGCAATTGCATGGACTCTAGACTCGGGTGAACCGGTCACGGAAAGCTATGTGAACCTAGTGCCGACCCCTCAAGGAGGCACTCATGTCAACGGTTTGCGAACGGGTTTGACAGAGGCAATTCGAGAATTCTGCGAATTTAGAACACTGCTACCCAGAGGCGTTAAGATTGCTCCAGAGGATGTCTGGGAAAGGTGTCACTTTGTCATTTCATTAAAGATGCAAGAGCCACAGTTCTCGGGGCAAACAAAGGAGCGACTCAGTTCAAGAGAGTCTGCGCCTTTTGTCTCTGGGGTTAGCAAGGACAGTTTCAGTTTGTGGCTCAATCAGAACCCCAGCATTGGTGAGAAAATTGCCGAACTCGTCATCGAGAGCGCACAAAAACGACTCAAGACCTCTCGCCAGGTGGTGCGCAAAAAAATCACTTCTGGCCCAGCGCTGCCCGGGAAACTGTCAGATTGCGCATCCCAAGATTTAAGCCTAACCGAACTCTTTCTGGTTGAGGGTGATTCCGCCGGTGGATCTGCGAAGCAAGCAAGGGATAAGGACTATCAGGCCATAATGCCTTTACGCGGCAAAATTCTGAATACATGGGAAGTTGAATCCGGTGGCGTACTCGCGTCACAAGAAGTGCACGATATCAGTACAGCTATTGGCGTTGACCCTGCCTCGGATGATTTGAGTGGGTTACGTTACGGCAAAATTTGCATTCTTGCCGATGCTGACTCAGACGGCAATCACATTGCCACCCTACTCTGTGCACTTTTCGTAAAGCATTTCACGACGCTGGTTGATCGAGGCAATGTTTTTGTGGCCATGCCTCCGTTATATCGGATCGATGTTGGCAAGAATGTCTTCTACGCGTTAGATGAATCTGAAAAAAGGGGCGTACTCGACCGAATTGAGGCTGAGGGAATTCGGGGAAAGATTAATGTACAGCGGTTCAAAGGTTTAGGAGAAATGAATCCATCACAGCTACGGGAAACAACCATGAACAGAGATACCCGCCGTCTTGTCCAACTCACGCTGGATGACCCTGAGAACACCCGGGAGCGCTTAGATATGTTACTTGCAAAGAAACGGGCTTCTGATCGAAAGGCTTGGCTGGAAGAAAAGGGTAACCTCGCGATCATTTGACC
>CAYFLM010000092.1:3133-4908 GCA_964343925.1 uncultured Methylococcus sp. | reverse complement strand
GTCGGCATGTACCCCAGTCGAGGCGACCAATAGGTGCGTGCAGAATCAGAAATCCGATAGAAAGCATGATCGTAAAGACTGGAGTTGTCGTAGGTCATCGATTCAGCGCTGTGGTCCAGCTTGAGATGATCCAGTACCTGCGTCATCCACTGTACGATTTGATCATAGTCTTGGTCTTCAACACCCAGCATGTCACCCCCTTTTGAAGACACGGTATTGAGCAATCTGTGAATTCGACTTCATTTTTGGCCATGGAGTTCAACACGCGCAGATCAGTGTTGTGTTCAGTACAGGTTACTGACCTACCGTGGCGTTATTACCTATGGGTATTTAGTGATCACTAAATAGTATTGGATCGGAATATCTCACCGACCTACGATAGTCCTAACGCTTGGGGAGGCAGGATTATGGCAGGCACACTCAGACTGTTTGAAGAATTGGATCATGGGATTCCGCTGTTAACAAAACGCATCTATCGCTTTGGCCCGAAGCTTCTGGTTTCCTTTGAGGCCGCACAAAACCAGGAATACGCCTATCACTTATTTGAGCGGGATGATCATTTTTTTGAAACTAAAGGAGGATTTCCCACCCTCCAAAGGGCTTGCAATGCCGCTCTGGTTCGGCTGAAGCAATTGGTTCAACGGGACAACAGTCAGGGATTCGGAGGGCCGTTGGCCGCTGATGGCGTTGGGGGGTTAGGCGCTAAGGCTGGTGTTCACCAAGGAATCCTTCCACCCCGATAGTCGATAAAGTGGGCGTCTTGACCGGGCGCTAGGGTCCAAAGCGTATCCAGCAGTCCTTGGGCACTTTCCTTGGCGGGGGTGAGATGGCTTTCATCCCGGATGAATGGCGCTGAAAGTGGGGATCGAACAGTACCCGGTTGCATTGCGACAACGCAGAGTTGGGGATGGGTTCGATGGAGTTCAATGGCCGCTGTTTTGAGATACTGATTCAACGCCGCCTTGGCCGCGCGATAGCCATACCAGCCGCCCAAGTGGTTATCCTCAATGCTGCCGACTCTGGCTGAAAGCTTGGCATACCAGCAAGGGCCTTTCGATAAACCGGCCTTAAGCGCCTTCATGAGCAGAATGGGGCCCACGGCATTCACTTCCATCGCTCGGATCAGGGTCTCTGCCTTGAGGGCATTCAATGTCTTTTCGGGACCTTGACCTTCCAAGGTCAGCGCTCCTGTTGCATCGATCACAAGATCCCATGGCCCATGCTCAAGTAGCCGTGATGCGACAGATTCGAGTTGTTCAGGCATTTTAAAATCAAATTCAGGGTCAGAGGTTCTTGATAGCTCGGTAAGCGCGCTACAGGCAGGATCTGAGTGAAGGATTTCAGAAAAAGCAGCGCCAATCGTTCCCGAAGCGCCAATCACCAGGGCCTTATAGTTTGTGGGTTTCATGGACAACACCGGGTTTGGCCTAAGATAAGGGGTAAGACTTCTTAAGCCTCACTTTGGTTGCCGAAAACTCAACTGAAAAACGCCAACGGCCTCAAAAAAAGTTTGATCTAGATCAAACTTAGGTGCAGTATTCGGTCCGGGGCGGCGATTCCCACTCCTAAAGCCATCGGAGTTTCACCTCAGAAAACGTTCGCCCCACTGTATGATGAAGTTTAATCTTCGCTGAACCTCTCGGTTAAACTCCCAGATCGCCTTGTTTTTCGCTCGATCATCTTCAAAATCCCTTCCTTTTTTTCACCGACGAGTGTCAGACGCGTCTTGGCCCGCGTGATCCCGGTATAGAGCAGTTCCTTGGTCAAAATGGGCG
>CAYFLM010000092.1:0-3033 GCA_964343925.1 uncultured Methylococcus sp. | reverse complement strand
AGCGCACAGAGAATCTGGAAGGCACCATGGGCGTCAAAGATGGCATCGAGTTGTCTGTCGTAGTCAGGGCCTTTCGCGCAGGGCTTTAAGGCTTGTATGGCCCTGAGGAAGGCCATCAGCCCCTGGTCCAAATCCTGATCGTTCGGAAAGCACAAGGCATCCACGAGTCGGGCATCGGGTTCGGGGGTCTCGATCCAGTTGAGATCTCCCATGGCGGGCTGTTGCTGAAAGAGACTCCGTGCCGAATGGGGATTTTCCTGATGGACCGCTTCTGCCAGACGTCCGATTCCGGATTGCCCAGAAAAACGAATGGAATGCCTGAGCCAGACGGTTTGTTGTGCGAGGCGGTCAGTCCTCAACTGTGGATCGTAGGGCAGTGCTTCGGAGGTGGCTTCCTGAATCCATTGCAGGGTTTCATTTGAATACCCGCGCTGGTCGAGTGCGTGGCAGAGTTCTCCGAGTACATACCCGGCTTCCACGGAGGAAAGCTGATCCTTGTCGCCCACGAGGATCAATTTGCACCGGTTCGGCACGGCCCGGATCAAAGCCGCCATGAGTTCAAGATCGACCATGGAGGCTTCATCGACAATGACTACGTCGGCATGAAGCGGATTCAGTTCATGATGTCTGAAGGTTCGGGACATGCCTTCAGAGCGGAGCATTTGATGGAGGGTGGTGGCTTTTGTTGGAATCTTCCCCCGAATCGCTTCAGGGAGCCCGCCGAGGTTTGAAAGAATGGACTCCGTAAGGCGCGCCGCAGCCTTTCCTGTGGGGGCGCCGAGGAGTATCCGAAGGGTGGGGTGTTGAGACAGCAGGATCGCCATCATCCTTACGACCGTGTAGGTCTTACCCGTTCCGGGCCCACCCGTCAGGATCAGGAAGCGGCCACGACTCGCCAAGGCTGCAGCGATCTTCTGGGTATCGGGGCCGACGCGGTGGGTGCTTTGTGCCGAAAATAACTCAGCGAGGGCCTCTTGATGCTCAAAAGGCGGGTAACCCTCGCTTTCAAGACGTTCCGCTATCTTTGCTGCAACCGTAGCTTCATTGACAAAGTTTCGGGTGAGATAGAGCTTATCTCGGCAGAAAATGAGGGGCCAAGCCCCATTCTCTGATCCCACCAGTTTTGAGGTCTTGAAGAGGGTTCTGAAATCAGTGGGGCTCGTGTCCTGAATGCTACTGCGAATCCGATCAACCATATCGAGGTGGGGCCCCTGATAGTCGAGATAGGCGGTGGGGTCCTCGATCCATTCAGAAAGATCGAGGCAAACATGGCCAGCGCCGTAGCGCGTGCTCAGGATGGCTGCAGCGAGGAGAATGCGAGTGTCCGCTGCGGGGTCTTGATCGAGAAGATATTCTGCAAACCCGAGATCCACTGAGCGAAGCACACCCAGTGCCACCAAGTCCCGAACGCTCTGGAGCTTAGCCTCAGTGTCCATGAGCATCACCTGGAGTTTCTTTTTTGAACAAACGGTCCAGCGTATCGATCAATTCGAATGGCGGCTTGATGAAATGGATTCCATGGCTCGGTCCTCCAAGTCCACGCAAGAAGAAATAGGCGACGCCACCGATCTGAGCTTCGTAGTCATACTGTTCTTTGAGACGACTCTTGAGGTAGCGGTGAAGCGCGAGGAGATAGAGGGTGTACTGCAAATCGTAGCGATGGTGAAGAATCTCTTGATTCAGGCGCTCGGGGGTGTAGTCGGCGTCATGGGTACCGAGGCGATTCGATTTGTAGTCGGCGATGTAGTAGCGACCCTCATGGCGAAAACAAAGATCCATGAAGCCTTTGAGCATGCCGTTGATCAACTGATTTTTGAGCCGGGGTCGTTCCTGTCCCGGCAGAATATGCCGGGTGATGGTCTGATCGATGGCTTCGAGCGAAGTGTCTTCAATCTCAAACCAGAACTCCATTTCCGAACGAATCGCCTCCTTGGGGAGATCCCCCAGCCTCAAGGTACTCTGCGGGAGTGGGAAATTTTGCGCCAGAAAGGCTTCTAGCCAATTTTCAAGCCGATCCGCCCAGGACTCGGGGTAGGTGCGGGATCTGAGGGACTGCACAACGAGTTCCTTTCGAAGCATGGGATCAGCGTGCACACGATCAAAACCGGCGTTTCCAACGGCTTCAAGGAGCCCATGCAGATAGTCGCCATGGGCTTTGCCAGCCGGAAAGGCATGGAGACCCTCAGTAGCCGCTGTACTTACCGGAATGTCCGAAAGGATTCTGCCTTCATCCGCTCGATCATCGGCGCCGGTTTCAAGATCAGGAATCATCAAGGTCGGTGCTGGACCCTCGTGTTCAAGCCCCACGATCATCCGACTGTAACTTTCGATGCTCCAGCGCTCGAACGGGCCTCCTTCATATCGACGTGGCGTGCGAGTCAGCGTGTTCTGGCACAATCGTCCCCAATAGTTCACCGTGGGTTCGCTCACCACCTCATGGAGGACCGTTTCTGGAAGTCCATGAATCAGCTGTTCCAGCAAGGGTCCGAGTTCATCCACCCGGATCTCAGTTCCACCTTTAAGGAGATAGCCTAGTGCCCCCTCATGGAGATCCGTGAGGGGCTCTTGACCTCCTCCACTTTTGATCGGCGCAACACCCATCCAAAGGCCATACTGGGCGCGTGTCAGGCCCACATAGAAGAGCCTCAAGGCTTCCTGCAGCTGTTCACGTTTCATCCTCGAGATCGGTGAATTCGAATCCTCAGGATCCCCCGGGATCAGGCTGAGCTCCAGTCGATTCTGGCTATCATGGTAGGCATAGACCAGCGGCGTCTTAAAACTCTTGCTGTCTGCGATAAAGGGTAGAAAGACCAATGGGAATTCCAGCCCTTTTGATTTGAAGAGGGTCAGAATCCGAATGAGGCCGCTGTCATCCTCAAGTCGAAGAATGTGCTCATCCTGTTTACCCTCATCATCAACGGCCTTTCGTAAATAACGGATCAGTCCATTGTGTCCATCCAGACTCTGGCTCTCGCTTTGAAGGAGTTCGGTGAGGTGGAACAGATTGGTCAAGGTCCGTTCATAGCCCGGTTG
>CAYFLM010000091.1:0-4937 GCA_964343925.1 uncultured Methylococcus sp. | reverse complement strand
TAAGTGGCTGAATCAACGGGCAAGTGTGCGATCACCTTGGCCGTATTCTTCTTCATGGCTTCTTCTTCCATGATGCGAAGCACGGAGAGCGCCAGAGATTCAACGCTTCTAATGCTGCCTTGCCCATGGCAACGCGGGCAGCTCAGGAGGCTGGATTCACCCAGTGATGGCCTGAGGCGCTGTCTCGACATCTCAAGGAGACCAAAGCGGGAGATTCGGCCCATCTGGATGCGTGCACGATCCATTTTGACGGCATCTCTTAAGCGGTTCTCAACAGCCCGCTGGTTTCTGGAGGCCATCATGTCGATAAAGTCGATGACAAACAGGCCGCCCAAGTCCCTGAGTCTGAGTTGGCGGGCAATTTCATCCGCGGCTTCCAGATTGGTGTTGAGGGCCGTTTCCTCAATATCTCCGCCTTTGGTGGCGCGGGCGGAGTTGATGTCGATGGCTGTTAAGGCCTCGGAATGATCGATCACAATCGCGCCACCGGAGGGCAGAGGCACCTCGCGTGAGTAGGCCATTTCGATTTGGCTTTCGATCTGATAGCGGTTGAACAAAGGCACGTTGTCTTGGTAGAGCTTGGCCTTGTCGATGAACTGGGGCATGACCTGCTGCAGGAAGCTTTTGACGAGTTTAAAGCTACCCGCGTGGTCAATCAGTATTTCGTCGATATCACCACGAAGGTGATCTCGTAATGCGCGGATGATGACATTGCTTTCCTGGAAAACCAGAAGGGGCGCGGGTTTTTCCTTGGCCGAGCGTTCGATGGCCTCCCACAGTTGCAACAGGTAGTTGAGATCCCATTGGAGTTCCTCAACTGACTTTCCGCCGCCCGCTGTGCGAATGATAAGGCCCATTCCGTCTGGAATCGTGAGGGCACTCAGGACTTCGCGCATATCGGTCCGCGTGTCACCCTCGATACGGCGAGAAATGCCGCCTGCCTGGGGGTTGTTGGGCATGAGCACCAGATAACTTCCCGCAAGGCTGATATAGGTCGTCAGCGCTGCACCCTTGTTGCCACGCTCCTCTTTTTCGACCTGGACAATAACTTCCTGTCCTTCCTTCAGTCGCTCACGCATATCGCGGCGGCTGACCTCTTCATCGGCGGATTGACCGATGTAATGGGGGGAGATTTCCTTAAACGGCAGAAAACCGTGACGTTCGGAGCCAAAATTCACAAATGCGGCTTCAAGGCTGGGCTCAACCCGGCTGATTACGCCTTTGTAAATATTGGATTTTTTTTGTTCTCTGGATGGAACTTCGATATCGAAGTCGTAAAGTTTCTGACCATCGACCAACGCAACCCGGAGCTCTTCCGGCTGCGTGGCGTTGATTAACATTCTCTTCATTTGTAGTCCTTTACCGCTCCCGACGTAACCTCTAAGGGTTACCTGCAACACGTCCTCGTGATCCGTTCAGACGGATCCTGTGGTTGCATCAGCAAGCATGACCGGTCATTTGGCCGGCCTATCGTCACAAACCTCTCGTGACGAGAAAACTGTTGTTACGTCCGGGTCGCGGATTACGCGCTCGTCATGGGTCGAGCAACAAAACCCTTTGGCTTAAACCCGCCCACGGTTCTCTGGAATCTTAATCTCTAGAGACATACATCGTGGACAAGGTGCGGGATTCAAACAGGTTCACAGCCCAGGGTTGCGCCATGCGCGATGCCCACTTGGGAAGGCCCTTATTGGAATTCTATGTGGTGACGGTTCTCAAATCCGGCGGCCATGAGCTCAAGTCCCGCCGCAGGAGTATTGGCTTTATTCTGACTGTACTTGCCGGATGGACGGGACTTCAAGGTCCGCGTATCAACCCACCGGTTCTAACTATAACAACCCAAAGGCAAATCAGCAATTTAATCTATCAAACTGGTATCATCAGCGCATGAATTCTTCTGAAATGACCCCGTCCGCCGTACAAATTATTGAGGTGGATTCTGAGCAAGCGGGTCAGCGAATCGACAATTTTCTGTTATCCCGTCTTAAAGGCGTCCCCAAAAGCCACATTTACCGCATTTTACGGCGTGGTGAAGTCCGTCGTAACGGGGGTCGCGTGAAGGCTCAAGACCGACTGGACGCGGGGGATCGCATTCGGGTTCCTCCGATTCGTCTGGCTGAGCGTGATGCGCCAGAAATCCCCATTGAGCGGCTTCGAAATCGGATAGAGCCGAGGATTTTGTTTGAGGATGATCTGATGATTGTCCTCAATAAGCCTTCCGGAATGGCGGTCCATGGTGGTAGTGGGGTTTCCTATGGTGTGATTGAGGCCCTTCGGGAAATGAGACCTGAGGCCAAAAGCCTCGAATTAGTGCACCGCCTGGATCGAGATACTTCTGGATGCCTCATTCTCGCCAAGAAGCGATCTGCCCTAAAATCACTCCACGAGCAGTTCAGGGATGATCAGGTCAAAAAAACCTACTCGGCGCTCCTCGCCGGGGTGTGGGCCAAACATCGTTGGATGGTTGATGCCCCGCTACAGAAAAATGTACTCAAAAGTGGTGAGCGACTCGTTAAGGTCGCGAGGGATGGCAAGCCAGCGGTGACCGAATTTAGACGGATCGCAAAGTATCAGTCTGCGACTTTGGTGGATGCAAGCCCTATAACGGGCCGCACGCATCAGATCCGTGTTCACGCCCAGCACATGGGGCACCCATTGGCTGGAGATGAACGTTATGGCGAGGCCGAAATGAACAAGGCCTTCAAGCTTCAGGGCTTAAAGCGACTTTTTCTTCATTCCCGTGAAACCACCCTCAAACACCCAGGTACTGGCAAGATGATGACCTTCAAGGCACCGCTTGATGAGGATCTGGCCGGATTTCTGGAGACCCTAAAAAAGTGAAAAGTCGTTTTGATCTTCTGGTTTTTGATTGGGATGGGACGCTCTGCGATTCGATTGGTTGGATACTGGAGTGTCTAAACCACGCATCCGATCAAGTCGGTCTTCCAAGGCCCCCTGAGGATGTTGCGCGTTCCGTCATAGGTCTTAGCCTACAGCAAGCCATGAAAACGCTGCATCCTGACATTACGCCTGATGTCACCCGTCAGTTGGTTGAACATTACCGAGCGCACTACAACACGGAAGGTATCCACGCAATTAGCTTATTTAAAGGCGTGGATGAGATGCTTAAAGTTTTGAGAAGCGAAGGCTTTAAGTTGGCGGTTGCGACGGGGAAAGCGCGTTCGGGTCTTAATCGAGCGCTCACAGATACGAAAATGACCGATTTCTTTGATGCGACGCGTTGTGCGGATGAAACGCATTCAAAGCCCCATCCTCGAATGATGGAAGAACTCATGCAGGAGTTGGGAGTCGAACCGAATCGGACGCTACTGGTCGGTGACTCCCATCATGATATGCAACTCGCTCAAAATGCTGGGGTAGATGCCATCGCCGTTGGATGCGGTGCGAACCGTCTGGATGACCTTAGAAGCTACAAGCCTATGGCTTGTTTTCATCACACACCCGAACTTTTAACTTTGCTGTCTTAGGAAAAAAGCATATGGCCAATCAGTCCGAGACGAAATCGTCGGATTCACTCAAGCCCGGTTGGGAAAAGGAAACCATTGAAAAGGTCCTCATGGCGTCTGTTATCGAGCAGCGCCGGGCGAGACGTTGGGGAATCTTTTTTAAATTGACGCTCCTATTGATCTTGGCCGTGATGGTTTGGCAGGAAACCGACCCGCTTGCTGGGCGCTTCGGGAAGGAAAAGCAGGCTCAGCACACGGCGGTGATCGATGTGGCCGGCATGATTGCGCCTGGGCAGCCTGCGAGTGCCGCAAATATTATGCAGGGTCTGCGTGATGCTGCAGAAGATCACAATACCAAGGGCATTGTGCTACGCATGAATACTCCGGGAGGAAGCCCGGTTCAGTCGGCTTATGTATGGGAGGAGATCCGTCGGATCAAAAAGCTACATCCAGATCTCCCCATAGTCGCCGTAGTTCAGGATTTATGTGCCTCAGGCGGCTATTACATCGCTTCTGCTGCTGACAAGATCTACGTAGCGCCTTCCAGTGTTGTGGGCTCCATCGGGGTCATCATGGGCGGGTTTGGGTTTGTGGACACCATGAAGTTGCTCGGTGTTGAGCGGCGAGCCATGACTTCCGGAGAGCACAAGGCTTTGATGGACCCTTTCGCCCCGGTTGATCCTGTGGCTAAGCAACACCTTCAGGGATTGATGGGCGAAGTACATAGGCAGTTCATATCAGCTGTTAAGCAGGGTCGAGGTGATCGCTTGAAGGAAACGCCCGACATGTTTTCTGGTCTCATCTGGACCGGTGAAGATGCGGTTAAGCTGGGTTTGGCGGACGATTTCGGTGATGATCGACATGTGGCCGAGGATATTATCGGCGCCAAAAAAATGGTCAGCTTTAATCCTGAAGACGATCTGATGGATCGCATATCAAGAAGTCTGGGTACCACCTTTGAAGGCTCCTTAAAGAATGTCCTCTTTGGAACCAGTCTTCGTTAATCGGGATGGATTCAAAGCAGGTTGAAATCCTTGAAGAAAAGGCTGAGTACGAAGGTTTCTTTTCTTTAACAAGCTATAGGCTACGACATACGCTTTACCAGGGCGGATGGAGTGAGGTCATTCGAAGAGAGCTGTTTCATCGAAGCCGCTGCGTTGGGGTGGTGCTTTACGATCCCGAGCTCGATCGAGTGGTATTGATTGAGCAATTTCGAATTGGTGCGGTTAAATCCAAGGAGGTCCCTTGGCTTATCGAGATCGTGGCCGGTGCGATAGAAGAGGGGGAGTCACCTGAATCGGTGGCTATCCGCGAATCAGAAGAAGAGGCGGGTTGCTCACCACGAGAACTCATTCGAATTGGGGAGTTTTTTACGACGCCAGGGGCCAACTCTGAACGGCTGGTGCTCTTTTGCGGGTTGGTGGATTCGACGGGTGTGGGTGGGATTTATGGCCTTCCCGAGGAGCACGA
>CAYFLM010000090.1:0-5086 GCA_964343925.1 uncultured Methylococcus sp. | reverse complement strand
GTCAGTCGCAAGGTATCGGCGAGCCATCGATCGCGCGGTTTATCTGCGAAGGTTATGTGCTCATGCCGTTGGACGATTGCCTGACAATCGAGATGAGCGCTGGCTTCATCCTTGCCGGGCTTGAGAGTGAGATCCAGAATGTCCTCGTTACGCCCTCTGAATAGAGCTAGCGCTCGATGTGAGGGGATTTTTGCGAGCGCTTCTTCATAATCAAAGTAGTCTCTAAACTTGGATCCTTCTGCCTCTTTGCCTTCTCTAATTTTGGACTGAACAATTCCCTCGTTCCAGATCTTTTGACGGAGCTCGCTAAGCGTCTGGGCGTTTTCTGAGAAACGCTCCATGAGAATTTGTCTTGCACCATCCAAGGCAGCCTGAACGTCAGTAATACCCTGTTCTGGGTTTAGAAAATCCAGAGCAAAGATTTCTGGAACCAACTCCGGATTATCAAGGAGGGCAATTGCCAGAGGCTCAAGCCCCGCTTCCTTAGCAATTTGGGCTTTGGTTCTACGCTTGGGTTTATAAGGAAGGTAAAGGTCTTCCAGTTGAGTTTTTGTCTCTGCGGCCAGAATTTCGGCTTCGAGTGCTGGAGTGAGTTTTTCCTGTTCACGGATTGAATTTAGGATGACTTCACGTCTAGATTCGAGTTCTCGAAGATAGCCTAGCCTCTCCTCCAATTGACGTAACTGGGTGTCATCTAGCCCCCCCGTGACTTCTTTACGATAGCGGGCAATGAAGGGAACGGTTGCTCCTTCATCTAGAAGCTTCACAGTAGAGAGTACTTGGGCAGATCTGACCCCCAACTCCTGAGCAATGCGAGCAATGATGTCCATGGGTTTACTTATTTAATATGAGGAAAACCGACGTGGGCGGCTTGAGAAATGAGTGGCTATTGGGTGGCAGCCTGCCTGAAACGAGCTCAATCTGTTGATCTTCATTCTACCATGAGGGTCTTACACGCTCGCGGCACTACGAGGTGCGAAGGATGAGAAGGAGAGATCAATCCACTCAGGCGAATCAGCTGTCCGAATCTTTGGATGGTGCAACATCCAACGATCTTAGCCCTACAATTCTTGCGATCGCAACGGCGACATACATCTGACCGAGCAAGGCCTCTATCGAAGCCATCATGGCAACCACGGGTGTTCCCGGGATGAGGTCGCCAAAACCGAGCGTGGTCAAAATCACTGAGCTAAAGTAAAGCCCATCCCCGTCACGGGAAAACATGAGGTTTTGGTCCTGACAAAGGGTTGAGTTGCAAAGTATGGCGTGGGGATTTATCAGCAGGATGAATGAATAGAAATAGCCAAAAAGAGCCATGATCAAAAGATAAATTGAAATGGTCCCCAATAACCGGTCTGCAATTGGAATCTTATGATCTATAAAGACCTGATAGCTGACGAACCATAAGATGCGTATGAAGAAGAGAATGAAGAGTGTAAGGCGAATGGCCCTTAGCTCCTGAAGATTTTCAAAAACCAGTTCAGCGATCCATAAACTCAGCACCAAGAGAAAAGGCAGGAGTGTGCTCTTGAACTGTCGTTTTCTGACGGTAAGGCGAAGTCCAATTGAGAGTAGAGACATCCCCAGCATAAGTTCGACGAGATTGGCCCAAGCCGAAACCGAGAAAAAGGGGAAAATGACGAATAAAGAGATCTGGAGAATAAGAAAATTTCGATAGACGTGGGTATTCACTAAAGGCTCCAGATCCAGAAGTTGTCGATAGGTGCCTGATTCAGATCACCCAGATTTCGAGTTCATCAAAATATAATAAAAAACCCACGAGCCCTGAAGCGCGTGGGTTTATAGCGGCGAAGGTGGAAGCTCCTCAAGGGCCGCGATCCGTAGCGCCTTCCTTTTCAGGCAGAAGCAGATCCGACCGGCTTACGCCTAGCTTGTAGGCGAGAGCGGTGGCTACATAGATTGAGGAATAGGTGCCTACGATGATGCCAACGACCAGAGCCAGACCAAAGTTTCTGAGTACCTCGCCGCCCCATACAGCCATTGCAACGGCGGTCAGGAAGGTCAGGAATGAGGTCATCAAAGTTCTACTTAAAGTTTCGTTGATTGAAAGGTTAATCACATCCAAGGTGTCTGCGCGGCGAACCTTGCGAAAATTTTCGCGAATACGGTCGAAAACCACGATCGTGTCATTCAATGAGTACCCCATGATCGTCAAGACTGCGGCGAGAACGGTAAGGTCAAAGTCGAGCTGCAGAAATGAAAAGAACCCCAAGATCATGGTGATGTCATGCAGGGTAGCGAGAATGGCGCCCAATGAGAACCGGTATTCGAAGCGCCACCCCACGTAGATGAGAATACACACCGTGGCTGCAATCAGCGCGACGACACTGCCTTCAACCAAATCATCGCCTACTTGAGGTCCAACGAACTCTACGCGGCGTATCTCGGGGGGATCTGCAGGGTTTTTGTTAAGTGCATTAATGACCTTGTTCTTGAGTTCTTCGCCCTTGCTACCTTCGTGGGGTGAAAGACGAATCAGGACATCGTGCGAGGTCCCAAAGTTTTGGACAGTTGGGTTCTCAAATCCAACCGCTTTGAGTTCTTCTCTAATCGTGTGGGTATCTGTAGGGTTTTTGAAGCCCGCTTCTATCACGGTGCCACCGGTGAAGTCGATGGCAAAGTTAAGGCCCTGAAAGCCCAGTGATACGACAGCCGCAATGCTCAGCGTTAAAGATGCGACGACGGCAAAGCCGCGAAGTCGCATGAAGTCGATCTGATAAAGTTTTGAATCTTTGTTTCTATCTGACAAGGTCGTGTCCTCGTAACCTGATCTCTAAATCCACAGCTTGCTAACGCGGCGCTGTCCGTAGATGAAGTTAACCATCATTCGGGTGCAGCTCACGGCTGTGAACAGGGAAGTGATAATTCCAATCGTTAGTGTGACTGCAAAGCCCTTTACGGGTCCTGAGCCAATACCAAACAACATGATCGCGGCGATCAGGTTGGTGACATGTGAGTCCCAAATGGTGCCAAAGGCTCGGTCGAAACCGGCATAAATGGCAGATTGTGGTGAGGACCCGTTTCGGATTTCCTCCTTGATACGTTCATAGATCAGAACGTTGGCATCCACGGCCATACCAACGGTCAATGTAATACCCGCGATGCCAGGCAGTGTGAGAGTCGCCTGAATGGCGGAAAGAATGGACAGGATCAATGCCACGTTAAACAGCAGGGTCAGGTTGGCAACAATACCGAAGACTTTGTAGTAGCCGAGAACGACCACGGCCACCAAAATGAAACCGATAATGAAGGATCTAACGCCCTGTGCAATGTTGTCCTTACCCAGGCTAGGTCCAACGGTGCGTTCTTCAACAATATCAACGGGAGCGGCGAGGGCGCCGGCTCTTAGAAGGAGCGCAAGATTCCGAGCTTCATCGGTTCCGTCCAGACCGCTGATTTGGAAACGTTTACTGAACTTATCGCGAATGGTTGCGATATTGATGACTTCTTCCACCGTTTTCTTTGTGGTGACCTTTTGTCCGCCCACTTCACGGGTTTCACTTTTGTTCTCAATGTAGACCACAGCCATTGGCTTGCCAATGTTGTCGCGAGTGGTGTCAGCCATCTTGCGTGCACCAGCACCATTCAGTGTGATGAATACAGCCGCCGAACCTGATGTCTGTTCGAGTCCGGAGGAAGCATCGACGATCTGGTCACCCGTTACAATGATTTTGCGCTGCAGAAGAACAGGATGTCCCTGGCGATCCTTGTACAGTCTCGAACCAATCGGGGTTTTGGTTTCATCGCTTGGCATCGGATGATCGGTGTCGACCATTCTGAATTCTAGGGTTGCCGTTGCGCCAAGAATTTCCTTGGCTCTAGCCGTGTCCTGAACGCCTGGCAACTGGACTACGATTCGGTCTTCCCCTTGCTGTTGGATGACAGGTTCTGCAACGCCCAGTTCGTTAACACGATTACGCAAGGTGGTGATGTTTTGTGCCACCGCGAGCTTACGAATTTCTCTCAATTCCGTTTCGGAAAGCGATGCCGTCAGAGTGTATTGCGCCTTGGAGACGACGAGACCCCGCATTTCGCGTTTGATGGTGCTCTCGGCCTGACCCAGCGTTGCGGGATCTTGGAATCGTACCTCGATTTTCTTATCGCCCCGGTCAACCGATTGATATCGGATCTTGGCTTCGCGAAGAAGTGAACGAATATCCTCGGCATAGCGTTCTTCGGCTTGTTTGATGGCAGCGTCCATGTCGACCTGCATCAGGAAGTGGACGCCGCCCCTAAGATCAAGCCCGAGGTACATGGGCGAGGCGCCAATTGACCGAAGCCATGCCGGTGTTGCTGGCGCTAGATTCAAGGCCACGATATAACGCCCATCAGCCTTGCCGCTGAGGATATCCGAGGCTTTAAGCTGTGCATCGGTATCCGTAAATCTAATCAGGATCCGCTTGTCTCCCAACTCGATCGATTTGGGGCTAAGCCCGGCATCTTTGAGAACTTTCTCGGTTTGATTGATCAGAGCCTGATCGGCATTAAGGCCTCGCGTTGGCGAGATCTGGACCGATGGGTCTTCACCAAAAAAGTTTGGTAGGGAATAAACCATCGCTAAACTGAGGATGGCAATGATGATTAAGTTTTTCCAGAGAGGAAAATGGTTGCGCATGATGGGGTGCCTTTAAACACAACGTCCGGCTATCAGCCGGACGTTCAGGTAAGAGCGATGAGAACCTAGTTCTTTTCTTTTTTGGTCGACTTGATCGTGCCCTTCGGCAAGATGGTTGCGATCGCTGCTCGTTGAACATGGACAAGAACGTTGTCTGCCAGTTCAAGCTGAACGAAGTTTTCATCCAGGTCGTGAATTTTGCCGAGCAGTCCGCCAGTGGTAACGACTTCAGAGCCTTTACCCAGCGCTTCGATCATTTTCTTGTGTTCTTTCGCTTTGCGTTGCTGCGGAAGAATGAATAGGAAAAAGAAGGCTGCCATGATGCCCAAAGGGAGAATCATTCCTACTAGGCCTGGATCCTGAGCACCGGCTGCTGCGGGTGCGGCCTCGGCAAGGGCGTCAGAGATGAAAAAAGCCATGATCGGTCTTCCTCGTAGAGAGAATAAAGTC
>CAYFLM010000089.1:0-5161 GCA_964343925.1 uncultured Methylococcus sp. | reverse complement strand
AGCCGGCCTTGGCCTGATCCTGAATGGCCATTAAGGCTTCGGGCTTGGTGGCAAGACCCTGTTCCAGTTTACGGGTGATCGCTTCTGCAATCGTTGTCGCTTGCTTGAGATTGATTTCGGAAGCCTCGACTCGCGATTTGGCCGCCAGCAGCTGATAGAAGGTTTTCTGGATATCAAAAGCAATCTGCTGATGGGTGCGATTCAAAGTAAAATTACTTGAAAACAGGGCCTGATCAGCAATTTCGATTCTGGATTTACGGGCCATATCAAACAGGGTCCAGGACAGGGAGAGGGTTGGATTGACAGAGGTCCCCTTCAGAGAAAAGGCGCTGCCTGAACCTGGAAATGGATACTGCCAATAGCCGCCCAGCATTGATGCCGAAAGGACAGGGAGCCAGTAGGCCTCGGCGATCCCGACACCCGATGCTGCAGCTCTCGCATTTTCCCAGGCGGATCTCGTCTGGGGATTGGCCTTAAGCCCGAGATCAATGATTTCATCCAGCTGATAGGACTTATGCGCCTGAACCAATCGATTGCCATCGGGAATAATGGTCGTCGTCTTAAGATCAGCCACGAGTTCCTTTCTGGAACTTGTGGGCTTCCAGGTTGACCAGTGATTGTCGGGTGCATGTTGTTGAGGATCTCGAACCGTCGACAATTTCTCGGCGAGCTGGCGGGTGGGATCCACCTCACACCCCGTGAACACGAGTGACATCACCAGGAGGCCACACAGCGCCATACCCTTCAAGGGGGGGGTCGATAAGAGATACCGGCGCGAGTGCATGAAGGGGGCGAAATGAAATTAATGCGGTTGAATGGAGCCCATGTTAGCCCAAGCACCCTCGATATGGATAGAATGCTGTTTTTGGAATTCTCTCAGGCCCACGATGTTGCGGTTTGCTTTACTGTTGCTGCTCACGCCCCTTCTCACGGCCTGCAATCCCATTCTTTCGCTTCAAGGTGCCTTCTGGCCGCCCTGGATCCTCGCCATGGTCGCCGGCAGTATCGTGACGGCCTGGGTCAGTATCTGGATGGTCCGAGAGGAACTCATTGACCATATCGGGAGTCCCCTCGTCTTTTTCCCCATCTTCTGGATCAACACGGTGATGGTGATCTGGTTGGTCTGTTTCACGCTGTGGTGGACCTGATGCGTTTCCACATTGCACCCGATCAAAGGAAACCGACGGGATTAAAGTTCAAGCGGATTAATCTCGCCCTCCTCCTCTTGCTGGCCCCTTGGGTATGGATGATCAATCTCAAACACCCAAGAACCAATTACGCATTTGTGCGAGCCAACACGGTGGATATCGTTATCCAGCATGTCAACGGCCGCATCCAGGAACTGAATGTTCAGGACAACCAGCCGGTTAAAGCGGGCGATATTCTTTATGTGATTGACCGAAGGCCCTACGAGGCCAAGGTGCTGAAGGCAGAAGCCAATCTGAGACTGGCTGAGAAGACGGTATCGGGGCAAATCGCGGATGTTCACGCCGTCGAAGCCAAAATTCGGCAAACCCAGCAGGACATTCAATCCGTAGGGGCCGACATCAAGCGTCTTGAAGCGGAGGCGACCTATGCGCAGTCCTATCTCAGCCGCATTGAACCCCTCGAAGCCAAGGCTTTCGTGACCCACAACGCCATCAATGAAGCGACGGCCAAACGAAATGCCACTCGGGCGGCCGTCGATCAGGCCAAGGCCAAGCAGCAGGCCCTGTTTGAGCAACTGGAATCGGTACAGCAAAATCGTGCCACTGCAGAAGCTCAGGTCGCACGATTCGGTGAGGACTATGCCCGCATTCAGGCCGCAGAGGCAGAGTTGCGCTCTGCCCAACTCGATCTTGAATACTGCACCGTCAAAGCCGAATTTGATGGCTATGTCACCAACCTCAATACCGCCGTCGGTCAGTATGTCTCCCCGGGTGAGAAACTCTTCGCACTGGTCGATGACCGAACCTGGTATGTCATGGCGGAATTCAAGGAGACTTATCTTCGCAATATCCAGCCCGGAATGCCGGTCGATGTCTATCTGGCCGCCTATCCCGGCATTCACTTCAAGGGCGTTGTTCAGGGGATCGGCTGGGCCAATGCACCGGAACAAGTCCAGACGGTCAATGGCCTTCCAGACGTTAAGCGTACCCTTAACTGGGTCATGCTGGCGGCCCGTTATCAGGTCCGTATCACCCTGATCGAGCGAGATGAACATCATCCCTTCCGGATGGGGATGACGGCCTTCACCACCATCCTTGGACAATGATCCCAGCATTCGGCTTCAAAGCCAGGCTCGTCCTGAGTCTTTTTTTGTGGGCAGTCTTTACGGCTTCGGCTGTCTTCGCAGAGGGCACAAAGGCGGATCCCGATTTTGAAGACCAACTCCTCGACTTTCTTAAAGCCACGACTTACCACGGCAAGCTTCGCGCCTATTTTTTTGAGCGGGCCTATACCCAGCCGGGGGCCATCGACCAAAGCGCCTTTTCGCTCGGTGGTTTTGCGGGTCTGATCACCCCGAAATATCATGGGCTCCAAGCCGGCCTCACGCTCGCCTCCACCAACAGCTTGGGGCTGAATCCCAAAAACCCCAAGCAAGTGGACGACACACTGCCTGGCAATACGATTTACGTCCTCGCAGAAGCCTATTTGGAATACAGCCAGCGTTATTTCAAGCTCAGAGGGCCGGATCAGATCCTGGATACCCCCTGGATCATGGCCTCCGATGCTCGAGAAAAGCCCTCCGCTTATCGAGCCGCCTACCTCGAACTCTATCCCTTCAAAGATGTGGATGCGCTTTCGGCCTTTTCGCTCATTGGCCTTCAGGTTTTTGCTTTCAATTCTCGTGACGAAGCCGCATTTGCAACATCCAACCTCTATATCCCCGGGCACGCGGGCGGCACTGCCCTTGAGGCGCTGTCAGGGCAAACCGCCCCCGGAACCACCGCCTTTGCGCTCAAGTACGGGAAGGAAGGCACGCCCCTCTCCGCTCAATTGTGGTGGCATGAGTTCTACAACTTTTCACGTCTCATCTGGCTGGATCTCAATTACCTCGAAAAAACCAGCTCAGGCATCAATCCTTTGTTCGGATTTCAGTTTGGGAGCCAGAGCCCGGATGGTCAAAATACCCTGGGTCTTGCAGGACAAGGCATCGCCGGTAACACCCAGGTCTATGGGGTACTCGGTGGCATCGACGGCTCACTCGGCCGGATCACTGCGGCATACAATGGTGTGACACGGCAAAACGGCGCCTTTGCCAATGGCGACATCATTTCGCCTTATAGCTCAGGCTATTCCACCGACCCGCTTTACACCAGTCAGATGATTGGGGGGCTCATCGAAAAACAATCCCCGGGGAGCGCATTCAAGGTGCTCGGCACGGTCTATCTTTTGGATAAACAGATCACCGGGCTGTTGAGTTACACCCGTTTCTTTGTTCAGCCTTCAGCGACCTATGAAGCACAGCCGAGCGAAACCAATCTCGATATCACCTATCGATTTGCAGAAAACACCGATCTGGATGGGCTGACCATCAGAAACCGTTTCGGGTGTGAAGTCGGAAACCTTACCTATGGACACTTCTACTATGAGCGCTTTCAAATCCAATACCAGTTCTAGACTCACGGCGCATGTCCCGCCCATTCTTGGCCTGAGTTTAATCATCATGGGAAGCGTCCTCTCAGGATGCACTGTGGATCGTTTCTACAGTACGCTGAATCCCGAGGAACAAGCGGATCTCAATCATAAGAAAACGGGAAACCCGACTCAAATGATTGAAGGGATTGCCATCTATGAGCACGGGATCCCCAAAGGATCCTATGAGGTGCTCGGTGTGCTGCATGACAAACGTCGGGTCGCAGGCTACAGCGAATCCAGTTTCCTCGATGAAATCGTGCGCACTACCCGGGAGCATGGCGGCAACACCGCGGTGATATTGGGGCGGGAGGGTCGAACGGAAGCAAACCTTCGCGTGGATTGCAAAGCCGCCCTATCCACCTCGAACACCTGTAATGGCGCTCAGGGTGCTTCTCAAAGCGCGGGCGCCCCGGATGGAGAGGCCTCGATTTACAGCCAGGATCGAAATTCGGTCAATCAACCTCTGGCGTTCCGGGATGCTTCGGTGGTAGTACTTCGCTCGGCAGAGCAGCCTTAGACGCCTTTGTTCCCGCTTTATAACGGAGCGAACGGGCCGGGTTCAGCTGATAAGGATGCATCGCACTTAGAAAGTTCTTAAAGGCGGCGTTGTCCCTTAGCAAGGATTCGCCCATGCCGGTGAGGATGTCGACTTGCGATTCATCCAGTTCCAGTGCCGTTGGAAGCTGGTTGAGGTAGGACTTCATTGACTTGGTCTTGACCGATGAAAACGAAATGTCCGCATGGTAGATATCGATCTCATGCCCCTGAGATTCGTAGTAGTGCTTGATATCTTTGATCTTCTTTTCAAGGAGCAAGCGGGTCTCAAAGTTATAGAGACGGAACTGCGCATCGGAGAAGGCATCAATGGTATCGGTAATACTGGGCTTACTCTCCGATTCATCCACGGTCTTTTCGGGCTTTACCGATGCATCCACTGTAATAATCAGCACCTTATGGGGGATCTGGGTATCGGGTGCAGATACGCCACCCGCCGCAATCAGTTCCAGCCGATCCGTGATCGCCCGAATACCGAGGTTATCAGAAACACCGCCATCCACGAGGTGTATAAAGGGATGTTTTTCGGGATTGTTATAAGCCTCTATGCGGTTATCAATTTCCTGCAAGCGCGTATGCTCAGACTTATGCTCCCTGACATACCTAACGAAGCGGTCATTTTCCAGACTGCAGGAGCCCGCATAGTTCTTCAGGACGACAGGTGGGAAAGCAATGGGGACCGCCGAAGAGGCGGTCACCGCTCTTGCAACCGAGAACGATGACATATCGGAACACAGGAGATCGAAATAGGCCTGAGAGAATGAGAATCGAGTGCCACCCCCAAGATCAGTGGCATTGATTTCGATAAAGGGACCGTTGCCCTCCATAATGTTCTTGAAGGTCTTACCCTTGAAAATTTCATGATCGTAGTATTCGACGGCCATCTCGGTCCGATCGAAACCGGTAAAAATACTCCGCCACCAGAATACGGGATCAAACAGAGAGGCAATCAAAGCCCCCTGATTGCTCTGCTTTAAAAATTCCT
>CAYFLM010000088.1:0-5424 GCA_964343925.1 uncultured Methylococcus sp. | reverse complement strand
TAGTAATCGAGGAAAAAAAGCGGCTCGGCGCCTTGCACCACGATATCGTTCACACACATGGCCACAAGATCAATTCCGACGCCCCCATGACGACCCGAATCGATCGCAAGCCGGAGCTTGGTGCCGACCCCATCAGTCCCCGCCACAAGAATGGGTTTCCGGTAGCGGTCAACTGGAAGTTCAAATAAGGAACCAAAACCACCCAGTCCTGCTAGAACGCCCGGAATTCGGGTCTTTTGCGCAACCGGCTTGATACGTTCGACCAGTTGGTTCCCCGCATCAATATCAACACCTGCACTCTTGTAGTCGAGCGCTCCCTGCTTCTCACCTGAACTCAATGGATTCCCCTGGCTATGTGTCGATCGAAAGCACCTCTCGGTAGCTCTCAACCCAGATTTGATGATGGCTTACATTTTAACAGATTCAGGGTGGGCTTCAGTTTCCTTCAAATAGCCCTTCGCCGTTCACTCCGCAGTCAAGACCCCAAAAATGCTATGATTTTAAACGTCATTAACTGCTTGCCCTCCCATGAACGCAACGCTCATTCATCTCAAATTTCGACGAATCGCGCTCTTCACTTTGGGCGCGCTGTATGTCCTGATTCTGGTGGGAGGCATCGTCCGCGCATCAGGCTCCGGCATGGGCTGCCCCGATTGGCCCACCTGTTTTGGTCGACTCATCCCGCCGACTCAGGAATCGCAACTCCCGCCCAATTATCATGAACTTTACATAGGGTACGGGAACACCACGTTTAATCCCCTGAAGACCTGGACGGAATATCTCAATCGCCTCCTGGGTGCCTCGATTGGCATCCTGGTTTTTCTGACCTTGGTGCGATCCTGGCCCTTCAGAAAGATGGACCCCCCAGTATTTTGGGGAAGTCTTGGCATTTTTCTGCTGGTGGGCTTTCAAGGCTGGCTGGGATCACGGGTCGTGGCCAGCGACTTGAGGCCCGTCATGATTACGGCACACATGGTCACGGCCTTCATCATTGTGGTTTTGCTGATTGAGGTCATCACCCGCTCTCAAAAAGCAAAATTAAAGGCATTGAGATTCGACCTTCCAGCAAAGTGGCATCTCTGGCTCAAAATTGCCTTAGGATTGACCCTCCTTCAGGTCACCATGGGAACCCAGATACGAGAGGCCGTCGATGGATTCTCACAAACGCTCGATACCAGCTCGAGAAGCCTGTGGCGGGAACACTTCCCCATCATTTTCTACATCCACCGCTCTTTTTCATCCCTCATCCTGTTCACGAACTTGTGGCTGAGTTACCGATTGATTCGCTCAAAAACCACGGGAACGCTTTACAAACGGTTCGGCTGGACGTTGGCTTCTCTGGTCGTGATTGCGATCCTCTCGGGCGTGAGCCTCGATCGACTGGGTTTCCCAGCCGTCGTTCAACCTCTGCATCTACTTCTCGCAAACCTTATCTTTGGCTGCCAGTTTTTCCTTTGGGCTTCGAGCCGCACTGCGCAGAAATCCGCATCTTGAAATGAGTACGTCTATTGACGGCAGACCATAAGCGGAGGAAGTTCGAGCCCTGAATCCTGTGTCTTCAAAACCTGGACCGATTCCTCAAGATCCTCCACCTTTCCTTGCCAGGGAATTTCGATCCAATAGGCATCGCCCCTCACACGCCGTGGCACGACATCCGTCGAGATGCCCTTTTCAACCAGGCTATCACGGGCTTTCTGAGCTTCAGCCCTTCCCGAATAAAGCCCAACTGAAATCCCGAATTTATGGGGCCCTTGCTCAAAGATCCAGCTATCGAGCACCCCTTTTTTCTCGAGTAACTTACGGTTGTGTCGTGCGGCCTCAAGACTTGGGGCCCGAGGGAAAAGCACCCACCAGCCATCGGGAACGGATCCTGATTTCAAAACCATCCGCGATTCCTTGGAGGTACTTTGCACCAAGGGTAACAGGGTCTCGGCCTGCTCCTTTCCGGCCATGGGTCCCATTTCGTAGCAGCCATTACTGGATTGCGTGAGTGGCAGGGACTCCGGAACCGACGGCGCGTCCAACATAGGCTCCTGAAGTTTTTCCTCCTTCGTCTCGACTTCCTGAGTCGACTCGATAGAAGCGATGGGGGCCTCTGGATCCTCAGGCAATTCGAGCACCTGTTCAACCTCGCCCTGAGATTTGAAAAGTTCTACCGGATTAAGTCCCGCCAACCAGATAAAGAAAATGAGGTTGACGAAGAGCAGGAAATAGAAAAGCTGTTTCAAGGGGCGCTCGGGCTATTGGATGAGGGTTCCATCTTATCAAAAGTGGTTGGTATCGTTTCGAAAATGGACTTTGAGACTGGCTGATCAATGGATGATCTTTATGTGGTTTTTTCTGAGCAAAAATACTGACTGGGTTCACGTATCCAGAAAAGCAGTATCGAAAAGGACACCAGAGCGACCACCATGACCCAAAGTGCAGGCGCCAGAGGCCAGGCGGTCACTTGCACCAGGAGCGCATTGATCATCGGAGTCGTTCCACCCAAAAGACCGATGGCGGCGTTATAGGCAAAAGCAAGGCCCGTGCACCGGACCGCAAAGGGCATCAGCTCCACGTTGGCTGCAGCAACCGCTCCAGTCGAAAAGCCGAGCAAGACCGCAAAGCCCATCTCCCCCCAAAGGAGATCCCAGAAATCACTCGATAGCAGCCTCCCGAACAATGGCAGCGCCAAAATCACCAGCAGCCCCAAGGACCCCAGAAGAACAGGGCGACGCCCGATCCGATCCGAAAGCCAGGCACCCAAGGGCATCACCGCCAATAAGACCAGCATCGAAAGCGTATTCACCAGAAATGCATCGGTATCACTCAGCCGGTGCGCCGTCCGATGCCAATTGGCCGCATAGATGAAAGCCGTGTAATAGGCGACCCCATTACCCACGTTGAGGAGCGCAATTTTGAGCATGGGCCGTTTATAGGATCTAAAAACCTCCTTCACCGGGGATTCAACGCTCGAATGTGGCAAATGATGACGAACCAAAGCCCGAACCCAAAGCCCGACGACGGCCACCAAACCGCCCAAGAGAAAGGCAAGGCGCCATCCCCAGCTTTCAAGGTCCTCGGGACTCAGGTACTTGGCCATGACGAGCGCCATAAGAGAACCCAGCAAGGTTCCTGCAGAAGCCCCCCAACTTCCCCAGATGGCCATAAAGCCCCTTCGGTGGGGAGGTGCATGTTCAACCAGAAAAACCAGCGAACTCGTAAATTCCCCACCCAGCGAGAGCCCCTGGATCATTCGAAGCAGAATCATCGCCACCGGCGCCCAAATCCCAACGATCGCATAGGTCGGGAGGAAGGCCATACCGACCGTGGGGATGGCCATACCGGCAATGGAATAAAAGAGTGCCCTTTCCCGACTGATGCGGTCCCCGATTCGCCCCAGAATGAGACCCCCTAGGGGCCTTGCGAGAAACCCCGCAGCGAATGCCCCAAAGGAGGCAATAAGCGAGACCGCAGGATCTTCACTCGGGAAAAATTGCTTGCCGATGGTTTGAGCAAAAAAACCATAGACGGCAAAGTCATACCATTCGAGAAGATTCCCGACCAACCCAAACAAGGCAATCCGGGTGAGAGAAGGTTCGGGCTGATTAGCCATGCAGGGCCACCCGCTCAAGACCCTTTCGAATCAGATCCAAATCGAGAAACGCAGATCTCGACAGTGAAGGGAAAACCCGGGGGGCATCCCCACCCGTCAAAATGACTTCAAGATCACCCTTGAGCTTTTTTTCGGCGGCGACCAAGACATTTTCGATAAAGCCATGCACGAGATGAAAGCGCCCAAGCGCGAGCGCCTCATCCGTTCGATCCGCCCACGGGAAATCATGGGACTGCATGATTTCACTCTCCTTTCCTTCCACGTTGAAGGGTAAGGCCTGACTCAGCGCTCGAAGCCCTGGAATAATAAGGCCGCCTTTGTGATCCCCCTCAAATCCCACCAAGTCCACGGTGATCGCAGAGCCCAAATCCACAACGCAGAAAGGCCGCTGATATGTGGCATCTGCTCCGATCAGTCCCAACCACCGATCCACGCCCAGACGATGGGCTTCAACATAGCCATTCCGAAGACCAAAGGCTTCGGGTGCGCTTTGAATAAAGCGGGGTTGCAGAGACCAGCCCGCGCAGGCCGCCATCACCACTTTTTGAGCGGGCTCACCCGCAACGTTCGAAACCAGCACCTTTTCCGGCACTTCAAGGAGAGACCAGGCCTCCTCAAGCTTTGGCCCAAGATCCGGATCTTTCGAGTCCAAAGCGCCTTGATACAAAATTGTTTGATCGGCCTGAAACCACCACTTAAAGCGGGTATTACCGATATCGACCAGAAGGAGCCTCAAGCTCATGTGGGGAGCACCCTGAATCGGACTTCGCCTGAAGCAAATTCACGAACGCCTGAAGCACCCAGATCCATCAGGAGATGTCCCTGATCATTGACATCGAGAATGGTCCCCTCAAGCTCACTGCTTCCAGCCAAAATCTGTGCGCGCTGACCCGCGGCGCCATGGAGCGACCGAAACGTCTTGAGGTAAGGCGAAAGCCCCGAAACAGGGTAATGGTGGAGTAGCGTAAAAAGTCCCGACAGGATTCGACTCGCCAGAAGATTTCGCTTGCCCGGCAAAGGAAATCCACTCCGATCAAGATCGGTCCAAGCCTGATCGATGACCTGGTCAGCAGCATGAGGTAGGCGGCCGTTGATCCCTACGCCCAGCACCAATGCAGCACTCCCATGCACCTCTCCCACCATTTCGATCAAAATGCCACCCAATTTCCTTCCATCCACCCAGATATCGTTCGGCCATTTGAGCTGAACCCGATCGAGGCCCATCACGCCCTGAAGGGCTCGCGCGACGACCACCCCAACCGCAAGACTGAGGCCTTGGACCTGGCTGACCTGTTCGAAACGCCAGAGCAAAGAGAGGTAGAGATTATGCCCATAGGCGGAAACCCAGTTTCGCCCCATACGCCCTCGCCCACTGATCTGATGTTCCGCCAAACAGACCTGCCCTGAGGGGACACCGCGCTTGGCCTGCTCCAATAGATAGGTATTGGTGGAATCGATGACATCCAGATGGGTAAACCCCTGGCAGTATCGAGTGGCATCGTTCGAGAAATGCGATCGAATCAGCGTCTCATCCAGTCGTTCGATCGGCGATAGCAGTCGATATCCCCGCCCACGCACCGATGCGACTTCAAGGCCCAGTTGCTCAAGGTGACTCAATCGATTCGAGACCGTAACCCGGGTCACGCCCAGCGCTTGACTCAATTCAACCCCGGAATGAAACTCCCCATCGGAAAGGGCATCAATCAGCCGGTGATCCCTTTCATCAAGGATCACGATCGTGCCTCCTGATCCAATAACCTCAGGCGCTCGAGTTTCTCCTTGATCTTGATTTCAAGACCTCTTGCCACAGGTTGATAGTACATCCG
>CAYFLM010000087.1:0-5438 GCA_964343925.1 uncultured Methylococcus sp. | reverse complement strand
TGGGAACGAGGACAAAACCCAAAATCACGCTACATGAACCCTGCTCGCTGCAGCATGGCCTCAAGCTCAAAGGCAGGCTTGAATCTTTACTAAAAGATTTAGGATGCGATGTGATAAAGGATGCCGCGCCGGAATTATGCTGTGGTGCCGCGGGTGCCTACTCGATGCTCTATCCCGAAATTTCAGTACCCCTTCGTGATCAAAAGAGAGAGGCCCTGGGCATGGGGATTCGACATGAACGCACCGTAGTGCTCTCATCCAATATCGGTTGTCTTCAGTATTTATCAACTCCGGAGCAACCGGTACTGCATTGGCTCGAATGGTTAGCCACACACCTTGTTGACGAGTCTGGGGAACTTCAATCCATCGAAGACTCTCCTAGAGTGTAATTGGATGATCAAGGTGTAATCAGCATGTTCTTCAAAATTCTTTTGACCCTCTCACTGTTGCTGGTGATCTACTGGCTTGTGGATGGCTGGACGGACACGATCAACATCTATGCTTCAAGCTGCGAAACTTCATCGGGTTACTCCCTGCCACTCGATTTTTGCAAGAAGGTCGTTCAGTACCGTTATTGGAAAGATAATTAGCTTGATTCTGCAGTCGTAGGGTCAATCTGACTGCAAATCTCTGAGATGCGATTGGCCGGGAATCCGCCCTCTTCGGCATGGCGGCGAACCAGTGCTTCACTCGGAGCGATGTAGATGCAGTAGATCTTGTCTGCGGTCACATAACTGTGGATCCATTGGACTTCAGGTCCTAGGTTTCTGAGTATGGAGCAGGACTTCTGAGAAATCGCCTGCAGTGCCTCGGGGGTGAGTTGACCCGCGCCCGGAATGTCACGCTCGATAAGGTATTTTGGCATCGTTTTATTCTCTATTACTAAGTCTGAAATTCGCAAAGATAAGAGCCGGAAGATTTTTCTGCAATGCCTCTCATGACCGATTCTGAATGCTGGTCAATTAAATGCCCATGCAGTCGCATCGGTTTCCTGAAGCAATGCCGGCTATAGGATTAAGGCTTATCGGCGAAGCTTGAATGGGAAGCTGGAAGGCCGACCTTGAATGTTGGGCTTTAGTCTAAGTATTTAGAACGCGACAGCAAAACCCGCCCAACTCAGAACTGAGGGGGAATATCGGTTGAGTCCGCCACTGATTTGCCCGTAAAGCGAAAGCCTCGGCAGCGCTGTCCATATAAATCCACCTCCCATGACGGATTCTGATGTTCCGTAGATGCTGGAAGGGGATGGGCTATTAGGTAATGTGATATCGGCGGTGTTGTAGGTGCCATGAACAAATAGGTCCAGATCTTCACTAAAGAAAGAGCGTTGAAATGCCCATTCGAACTGGAACTCCCAGTTGTTCTGGTTTTGGATATTCCGGCTCCGGAGCGCCCCGAGGGTATAGTTGAACTCAATATCAAGGGGGAGAGTGTTGACGAACGTGAACTGGAAAATAGGTTGAATGCCCCCGCGTGTATTGTCGTTACCGAGTAGATCCGTTGTGATGAGGGGCTCAAAGGCCATGGCCGGCAAATAGTGATCGGGGTCTTCGTCAAGTAAATGAATCAGTGCGCCGAAGGTGGGCGGCTCAAACCCTCGATAGTGACCAGAACCCGCTTGCCAAGAGAAGCCATTGTCGTAGAGACGCAGTTCGATGTCGTCCGTAAGGCCATATTCCAGCAGGAAAGGCGTATTGAACTGTCCGCTTTCCAAGGCATCGCCGCCCACGTAGCCGAATGCCGAGACTTCCACGTAGGCGTTGCCCGATGGCAAGGTCTCCACATTCTCCGGAAACGTCGCAAGCTCAGGTCCAGGCGTTCGTATGTCAGGGGCTTGTGCCTCACTGGGCATGGGGATCACCATCAACAAAAGGGTCATCGCTTTCAGGGACAGGGAAGGGCGTCTTACATCAAAGTGACGCCGAGCACGTTGCTGGATGGAATGAACCGTATTGGCCCAAAACAACCACATCTTGAACCGGTTAGGTGATAAAGACGGCGATATTTTCCCGTGACCCTCAGTGACTAAGGGCCTGTATGGAGTGGCACGGGAAATGCTCTCTTCGTTATGCACGTTCTCTCTGTGTGCAAATTGGGAGGCACTCGGCACATTCCCCCGTTGGATGCCTCCCTTCTTTTAAGGTCAATGATTCAACCATTAAGCATTAGTAGCTAAAAGAGGCCGACTTGGCTTTCCGAGGATATTGAGAAAGCTCAGCCTGGATTGAAGGTTGAGATCTCTTAGGCGTTTGGGGTCATCCTTGACCGGAATAAGGAGAACGATCGTGATGCTGGTCAGCGATGCGAGCAACATGATCTGAAGTGTTGGTGTACTCGCCCGAGTCAGTAGGATAGTGGAAGAAAAAACAGTGCCGATCACCATCAAAAGATTCCGACGACGTGAGCGACTCATCGCATGGTAAAGGTACCAGTCGCTGAGCATAGGGCCTGAAAAACGATTTTTAAGAAGCCTATGGTTGAGTTCCGGAGAGCTTCGTATAAAGAAATAGCTGGTGAGAAGCACGAATGGCGTGGTTGGGATGAAGGGTGTTACCGCACCGACAAAGCTCAGTCCCAAAAAGAAAAACCCAGCCGCCTGATGGAGCAGTCGGGATACACCCACGAGCTGAGGTGGCGCATGCGCAAAAGCGCGGCGGGAACCTTTCATGGGGAGTTCGAAATAGGGGATATCTTCCCTGAGGTTTACGTTTTCGGACGAAATGAGCCGTTCGGAGAGGGACAGCAGAACGGTATCTCTGGTTTTGATGTGCGGATTGAAATTTAAAGTGAAGTGGCCATTATTGGGGTCGATGACCACTGAGACGATGTCCTCGAATGTGAAAACCCGACGCAGAAACTGATCCAGTCGATCCTGGTTATTGGGGTTCAATAGCGCCCCACAGACAATTTCGACACAGGACTTTTGGAGGCTGACTGAAGTGCCGTTCATGGGCGAGGACACGTGTTTGTTGGGTGAAGAGGAGATCGCAGTTTGCAGCAAAGTGAAGGGTACTTCAAATGCTCTTATAGTTAGATGTAATAAGCTGATAGCTAAACAGTCTTTTTAAATAATAAGCCATGTCGTTAGTCTATATCCACGGGGTCTTTCCCCATTCATCCGGAGCGATAGCATGCAGAGTAGATCTTCAAATACCTCAGAATTTTCTTCCGATCCTCATCCTTTCAAGATTCAGACTTTACTGGCTCGTGCGTTTTTTTTGGTTTTGTTATTACCCGTTCTTTTAATACTGGCCCCTTTGATTGTTGGATTTGTTTATTTGAACCCGATGTTTCAGATTAGCCGCTCTCGCTTGGTAGCGAGAAAGTTACAGTGGGGGGCGATCCCCATCTAAATGCTGGGTGAGTCGGCGGGCCGCTAAATCCCGGCGGCTTGCTATACTGATCTCTCAACTCAGCACGTTGGGAGGATCGGTGCGAGAATCGAAATCCGAGGCATTCTCGAGGGAAGATCCCCGCTACATCACTTTTCTTCCGGTCGCGATTCTTCTCGGTGCCTTTTCAGGCAGCGTCGCTGTTGCCTTTCATCTTTCACTCGATGCGGTGGTTGCATTCCGGAATCACGCTATCGAATGGTTGCACCACACGTATTCGTATGGGTTTTGGGGCGTCCTGATGGGGTCTTCCCTCGCCACCATCTGTGCGGCTCTGCTCGTTGCCAAGATCGAGCCCGCTGCGGCTGGGGCCGGCATCCCTCATCTTAAGGGTGTCTTGCTCGGTATCCGGCATTACCGACCACTTAGACTCATTAGCATCAAATTTTTGAGCGGGCTCATCGGAATCATGGGCGGCCTCACGCTTGGACGAGAGGGTCCAACCGTTCAGATGGGGGGTGCCGTTGGAGATTTTCTTGGTCATCGCCTCAAAAGAACGCGTCGTGAGCGGCTGATGCTGATTTTGGCAGGAAGTGGTGCCGGTTTGACGGCAGCCTTCAATTCCCCCCTATCAGGCGTCATGTTTACCTTGGAGGAGCTCAGAATTCGTGCGGGCTCGCTTGAGCTTTTTGTCACCGCGATCGCCTGTCTTGTCGCGGATACGTTCTGTCGTTATTGGCTCGGTCAATCCCCAGTGCTTCGTTTGGTTCAAATTGAAGCACCGAGGCTGGAGGCCTTGCCGGTTTTCTTGGGAGTGGGCCTTCTCGCAGGTGTTTCCGGATTTTTCTTTAATCTCGGATTACTTCAGGTCCAATCCCTATCCAAAGCCCCTTTAAGCATTCGGTTTTTTGCTTGGGTGTGGGTTGGTTTTGTTGTGGGTTGGGTCATGTGGCTCCATCCCGAATGGACGGGAACTGGGCAAGACCTGCTAAAGGGGCTGTTGGACGATTCGATGCTGGGATCCATCAAGACCCTCGTGTGGGTCTTCCTTCTTCGCTGGGTTTTGTTGTATTTGAGTTACGGAACGGGTAGTGCGGGTGGATTTTTCTTTCCGCTCCTGGTTTTGGGCGGCATTTTGGGTGCCGTTGTCGTACTGATGGTGATGCGTTTCTTTCCCCTGATCGAGCTTCAGTCGGCTTGCGCAGTCTTGGTGGGGATGGCCTCTCTTTTTGCGGCATCGACTCGAGCCCCATTGACGGCGATGACCCTTATGGTCGAAATGTCGGGAAACTATAGTCTGATTCTGCCCCTTTTCTTAGGAACGTTTACCGCAGTAATCGTGGCCGATATGCTAGGAGCTGAACCGATTTATGAAGCCTTGTTGAAGCGAGACCTTGAGGAGCAGTAGAGGCACTTCCCCTTCTAGTGGTTGGGTTCGTTGCAGATGCAGCTATCTTTAACACCCTTAAGGTTATTCCGATTACAGGCGGTGAGTTCCAAAGCTGATAAAAGCATCAAAAGTACCAAGATGATTTTTTTCACGAATCTTTCATCCCCACGTTATTGTATTCCATGGTTACACAGGCCTCTCAGCTTGGCCAGTAGGACCTGCATGTTTTTGGCACTTCTGGTGTCCATGATCATGGGTTCGGGTTGTGCCTTCTTTCAGTCTTCGCAAAAGGCAGAACACGCCGGGCAGAATGGGGATGTGGTTGAACCCGAACACGTAGGTAACCGACAGACGGTTGCCCGGTCCCATAGCGCCTCAGCTGGCGAATCGCTGGAGTCACGCGTCGCTGATCTACTCCCCTCAAGCGTACAAAATCAGGCGGGATGGGCGCACGATATCAGTGCGGCCTTAACCAGCCTCAAGATTCCCCCAACGCTTGAAAATATCTGCGCATCCCTTGCCGTCATTGAACAGGAGTCTTCCTTTCGTGCAGAACCGACCGTTCCCGGACTCCCGAACATCATTCGAAAAGAGCTCAAGAAAAGGCAGGAAAAGTTTGCGATCCCTGATTGGATGATGGATAAAGCGCTTTCGATACAGTCTCCCAAAGGAGGAACCTATCATCAGCGAATTAATGCCCTGAAAACGGAAAATGA
>CAYFLM010000086.1:0-5487 GCA_964343925.1 uncultured Methylococcus sp. | reverse complement strand
GAAGGATTTTCTACTCGGCGAGGGCGAAGAAGTGCCTATCTTCACCGAGACAGCATCCACGGCATTGTAAAAGCCCGAAAAGGGGCGAGGCTGACGGCGGTGACCTGTGGCGGTGCCATTCCGGATACTGCCGAATATCGTGTCATTCTCGAACCTTCAGGTGAGCTCATTGGCACAGTCGATGAGGACTTCGCCATTGAAAGTATGACTGGAGATATCTTCCAACTCGGAAATGCCAGTTGGCGCGTGCTGCGCCTTGAGGGTGGAAATCTCAGAGTAGAGGATGCGCATCATCAACCGCCCAGCATCCCCTTCTGGTTTGGTGAAGCACCAGGACGCACCATGGCGCTCTCCGAAGCCCTGTCGGATTTTATGGAGGAGATGGACGCATGTCTTGATGCACCCGAAGGTGTGGATCAGGCACGAAGAAGCATTGAAGTCATGGGGCTTTCTCGATATGTCTCAGAGCAGGCGGTCCACTATCTATCTTCCGCCAAAAGGACACTCGGTGCGCTACCCAGTCTTCATACCGTCCTGTTTGAACGTTTTTTTGATGAATCCGGAGGCATGCAATTCATCATTCATGCACCCTTGGGATCGCGAATCAATCGTGGATGGGGTCTCGCGCTCAGAAAGCGATTCTGCAGATCGTTCAACTTCGAGCTTCAGGCAGCGGCCACAGAGAACGCCATCATTCTCTCGCTCGGAACATCACAGAGTTTTGATCTGGAGTCGGTGGCGCGCTACCTTAGCCCAGAGACTATCGAACCCGTGTTAACCCAAGCGCTGCTCGATGCCCCCATGTTCAATATCCGGTGGCGCTGGAATGCCGTCTGTGCGCTGGCCCTCAAGCGCTTTCAGAGTGGGCGAAAGACACCCCCTTATCTGCTGCGCATGCAGGCAGAAGATCTGGTGACTGCGATTTTCCCTGATCAGCTGGCCTGTCTTGAAAATATTCAGGGTGAACGACAGATTCCAGACCACCCATTGGTTCAACAGACGCTTCATGACTGTCTGCATGAGGCTATGGATTTAGATCGTTTGACTGCCGTCATCTCAGCCTTAGGCGAAGGTCGCATTCGCCTGATTGCAAAGGATGTCGTTGAACCCTCCCCACTCGCTGCAGAAATCGTCAACGCCAGAGCCTACAGCTTTCTGGACGGGGCTCCACTTGAGGAACGGCGGACCCGTGCGGTCTCCAGTCGACGCTGGTTGGATCCACATGAAGCGGGAGATCTCGGCGCTCTCGACCCTCTGGCCATTGAACGCGTTCTTGATGAGGCCTGGCCCAACATGGGTGATGAGGAAGAACTGCATGATGCATTGATAACCTTGGGGTTCATGACGCCTGAAGAAATTCCCCAGCACCTCACATCCCATCTTGATCGCTTAATGGGCTCTTCCAGAGCCAGCGAATGGTATCTCGGAAACCATACGAAGCTTATACTGGCTACCGAGCGACTTCCTCAGTTTTTCTCTGTTTACGATGACACCATAGGAAACCTTAACGCTTCAGCGAGAAAGACAAGGGATCGTCTTCCAGAGACGCTCATCCGGAGGGATCTTGACGGTGATGAGGCTTTGGCCGACTTAGTTCGTGGGCGATTGGCAGTCACAGGTCCCACGAGGTCCGGACAAATTGCCGACCTACTGGATCTCAGAATTTCTCGCATCGAAACTATTCTGCACCAGCTGATGGCAGAGGGTTATGTCCTAAGAGGTCGCTATACCCCTCGAGTGCAGGAAGATGAATGGTGCGAAAGAAGATTACTCGCTCGGATTCATCACCTGACTCTGCAAAAGCTTAGGGCTGCCGTAGAGCCGGTCTCTGCAGGCGACTTCATGCGTTTCTTGATCCGCTGGCACCATCTGTCGGATACCCATCGTCTGAAAGGCCAGCAGGCTCTGGCGGTCATCCTCAGCCAACTCGAGGCTTATGAAGCCCCGGCTTCCAGTTGGGAAAGTGACCTCATTCCTGCCCGGCTTGAAGACTATGACCCTAGCTGGCTTGATGCCATGTGCCTTTCAGGGAAAACACTGTGGCTTCGACTCTCCCCGCCACCCGCTGGAAAAAGCCCCCTGAAGTCGTCGCCCTTAAGCTTCATTCCCAGATCCAGCCTAACCCTCTGGTCGGCTGTCACAGACACTTCTCTTCGCGCACCTGTGGGAGATGGCCTCAGCCAAAAGCTCATCGACCTTCTCAATCATCGGGGCGCCTTGTTTTTTGATGAGCTCGTAAAACACAGCGGTGCACTCGTTACCCAAGTTGAAGGGGCACTTCAGTCCTTGGTCGCACGGGGACGGGTGGTCTCTGACAGCTTTTCTGGGTTAAGAACACTCATCACGACCCCACACAAAGGATCGCGGCATCGTCATACCCGTTATGGTCTTGATCAGGCGGGTCGATGGACATTGATACATCCAGACGATCAGGATCGCCCTTTAGAAGGGGCCTTGGATGAACAGTCACTCGAATATCTTGCGGGGACCTTGTTACGGCGTTATGGCATTGTCTTTAGAAGTCTTTTGACTCGGGAGAGCGCACTTCCCCCCTGGCAGGATCTTCTTCGCATCTATCGACGCATGGAGGCTCGAGGCGATGTTCGGGGGGGGCGATTTGTCGCAGCGCAGTATGGCGAACAGTTTGCGCTCCCTGAGGCAGTTGAAATGTTAAGAGCCCAGCGTCAAATCGAGCCTTCAGGGGAAATCATCACCCTTCATGCCGCAGACCCGCTCAACCTGAGCGGCATCCTATTCCCAGGCGAAAAAATCCCGGCCCTCAGCGGACACCGCCTGTTACTTCGGGATGGCCTCCTGATCGGATATTTGCGGGGAAAAACGTGTCATTTCACCGTGCCTATTTCAGAAGAGGATGCTTGGGAACTGAAAAATCGCCTCATCCGGGGACCCCGCTACCCCTTAAAATCTGGGGTAGCACGAACTCCTCTCTCTCAGGACTCTTGAGGTTCAGCCTTCGGTGCCGCGGGAGGGGGAAACAGGACATCGGTAAAACCAAAGCGGGTCATGTCCCTAATCCGCATAGGATAAAGAATCCCAAAGAGGTGATCACATTCATGCTGAACAACCCGTGCGTGAAAACCTGAAGCAAAACGATCGATGGGCGTGCCATCAAAATCGTACCCTTGGTAGCGAATGTGCTCGAAGCGTGCAACCTCTCCGCGCAGCCCAGGAACGGACAGGCAACCTTCGAAACTGAGCGATTCCTGATCACCCTGAGGCGTAATGACGGGATTGATGAGAATGGTTTTCGGGACCGGAGACTCATCAGGGTAGCGCTCACTGTGCTCGAATCCAAAAATGACCACTTGCAAGGCGACTCCAATCTGCGGAGCGGCAATGCCTACCCCACCTTCCGCCTGCATCGTATCCTCCATATCCTCTATCAACGCATCCAGCGCTGGAGTTCCAAATTCAATCACAGGCTCAGAGACCCGTAAAAGACGGGGATCACCCATTCTGAGCACTCTACGTACCGTCATTTCTTTGTCATCCTGGTGTAACAATCCATCTGGATAATCCTCGCCGATCGGAAAGGGTCCTCAAGCATAGAACGGAATGCACTATAGATATAGTGATTCCATCTTTGAGCGTTCTGAATGATCTTTTAGACTTGAACTCAACAAAACAAAATCCACTCACTTCCATGACGGCTTTCGTTCGTATCATTCTCTTAGGCCTGATGAGCTTTCCGGTATTCTCGGAATCCGTCGCGTTTCCTGATGCAATCGTCAACACGCGTGCGGCGCTCGTTTATGGAGAAGCCGGAAGTCCAAAGCAACTGGTCGCTTACGCCAAGATTGCTCTGAGGGACCTTGAAAACCTCACTGAATCCCATGATCACCGATTCGTGGATCGCGCCATCGTTCACTTGCACGAGGCCATCCGCGCTGCCCAAAATGGAAATCTATCCGAGGGCACACAAAGAACTCGTCAAGCGCTACAAGACTTCCATCAAGCCGCCGGTTCATGAGGCGTTCTAAAGGGGCTATCCGACGTATGGTTGACCCGACAGGACAACCATCAAGCCCTAAGACCACTCCTTTTGAGTGCGAGCCCTAATCCATCGGCTACGGGTAAAAGACAATAATCGACTCGAACATCACCCGCGAGGAACCGGTTAAAGTTCCGAATCGCCTGAGTGTCTGAATCGGAGACCGACTCATCGACCACCCTCCCACCCCACAAAAGGTTATCGATCAGAATGATCCCACCCGGACGTAGAAGCGATAACGCACACTCGTAATAATCCCGATAACGCTCTTTATCCGCATCGATGAAGACAAAATCAAAACTTCCGGCCTGACCTTGCTCCAGCAGCTGGATAAGGGTCTCTATGGCCGGCCCGATTTTTAGATCAATGCGATGAGCCAGGCCCGCCCTCTGCCAATAATTTTTCGCAACCGAGGTCCAGGTTTCGCTGATATCCAGCGCAACAAGTCGCGCATCTTCCGGCAGTGACTGCATGACGGCCAGCGCGCTATAGCCCGTAAAAACCCCAATCTCAAGTAATTTTCGAGCCCCCATCAATTGTGCGATAAGCGCCATGAACTGTCCCTGCTCCGGCGTAATCTGCATATTCGCTTCAGGAAGCTTCCGCGTTTCCTCTCGAAGCGCTTTGAGTAAAGGAGATTCAGGTGGAGTGACTTTGAGGAGATAGTGATAGAGTTCAGGAGAGAGGCCAAGAGACTTTTGAGACATCGTTTGTTCTCCATCCAATAGGATCTATCAAAGCTTGGAATCGGGCCTTAAGCCCTCAAGGCCCCACCATTCAGGATCTGGAAGCGCAGAAAAAACTTGCCGAAGCCCATCACCCCATCCGCGACTAATGGCTCGAAAACAAGGATCATCTTCTCGAATTTGATAGGTATCCGTGAGGTTCAAACTATCCTTGAGATAGCAGGCGAGATCAATCGGAAGGCCCACCGAGAGATTACTTCGCATGGTGGAGTCAAAGGACACCAGAATGCACTTTAGTGCTTCACCTAAACTGGTATTGGGATTGACTACACGGTCAATGATCGGCTTCCCATATTTAGTCTCACCAATCTGGAAATAAGGGGTCTCATCCATCGCCTCAATGAAGTTTCCTTCGCTATACACCATAAAAAGGCGCATGGGCTCTGCGCCAATCTGTCCCCCCACGATGAAGTTAGCACCGGGATCGATATTGTTTTGCGCCAAGAAGACACCATCGCATTGGCGAATCTCACGAAGACTATGCCCTAAGAGTTGAGCGACATCGAACAGGCTATCCACGTTCCAGAGATTAGGAATGGCATGATTGTTCGCGTTTCTTTCGAGAAGATTGATGGCGTTTTGCGTGATCGAAAGATTACCCGAGGACATCATCACGATCGTACGATCACCCGCGCGATTGAAGACGCGCATTTTGCGAAAGCTCGAAATCTGATCAATCCCCGCATTGGTCCGAGTATCGGACGCGAAGACAATGCCTTCATTCAATTT
>CAYFLM010000085.1:0-5567 GCA_964343925.1 uncultured Methylococcus sp. | reverse complement strand
TGCGAGCATCTTCGACGCGATCACGCGAAATGTCAGAGGCGCGAAGGTAGCCTTCTACACCATCGGCCAGCGTAATGACGAGACCCTTGGCATCGACTTCCTTGACGGTACCAGTGACGAGGTCACCCTTTTCACGAGCACCCATGTAGTTCTGGAACGGATCTTGTTCAAGCTGCTTGATTCCGAGCGAGATACGCTCTCTTTCAGGATCAATGGCGAGGATGACCGTTTCAACTTCATCACCCTTCTTGAAATTACGAATGGCGTCTTCGCCCGTTTCGTTCCAAGAAATGTCAGACAGATGGACAAGACCATCAATGCTGCCATCAAGGCCAATGAAAATACCGAAGTCAGTGATGGACTTGATACTGCCCTTGATGCGGTCACCCTTGTTGTGGGTACCTGCAAACTCTTCCCATGGGTTCGCGCGGCACTGCTTCATGCCGAGAGAGATACGACGACGCTCTTCGTCAATATCGAGCACCATGACTTCAACTTCTTCACCCAACTGAACCAGACGTGAAGGGTTAACGTTCTTGTTGGTCCAATCCATTTCAGAAACGTGAACGAGACCTTCTACACCCTCTTCGAGTTCAACAAAGCAACCATAGTCAGTCAGGTTGCTGACCTTTCCGTAAAGGCGGGTGTTGCTTGGGTAACGGCGGGCAATATTGAGCCATGGATCTTCGCCCAACTGCTTGAGGCCGAGCGAAACACGATTCTTTTCTTGATCGTACTTGAGAACCTTGACTTGAATTTCCTGACCGATCTCAACCGCTTCGGAGGGGTGACGAACACGCTTCCAGGCCATATCGGTAATGTGGAGTAGACCGTCTACGCCGCCAAGGTCGATGAATGCACCGTAATCGGTAAGGTTCTTGACCACACCGGCAACGATGGCACCTTCCTTGAGGTTTTCGAGGAGTGCTTCCTTCTCAGCGCTGAATTCAGTCTCAACCACTGCACGGCGAGAGAGCACCACGTTGTTGCGCTTTTGATCAATTTTAATGACCTTGAATTCAAGGTCACGCCCTTCAAGGTACGCGGTGTCACGTACAGGGCGTAC
The DNA here is from genome assembly GCA_964343925.1 of uncultured Methylococcus sp. GTDB lineage: Bacteria > Pseudomonadota > Gammaproteobacteria > Methylococcales > Methylococcaceae > UBA6136. The sequence goes on along the minus strand of CAYFLM010000085.1, from coordinate 4,501 downwards.
ATCCACGAGTGAACCTGGAAGGAAGGCGCGTAGTGCGCCAATGGAAACCGTAAACCCACCACGGACTTTTCCGGTGATGCGGCCGACAACCGTTTCGTTCTTTTCATGTGCGACTTCGAGATCAAGCCACGCCTTGACACGCTTCGCCTTGTCGCGAGAGAGGAGTGTTGCACCCAGGCCGTCTTCCAACAGCTCGAGCGTGCACTCAACGGTATCGCCAACATTAACTTCAAGCTGACCATCGGCGTCGAGGAACTGCCACTTGGGCACAACACCTTCAGACTTGAGGCCTGCGTTAACTACGACAACATCCGGACCGATATCAACAACGGTGCCACGGATGATACTGCCTGGACGCATTTCTGCCTTCGCCAGACTCTCTTCAAACAACTCAGCAAAGCTCTCGCTCATAAATCACTTCATAATTCAGACAACCTTACGGTTCTCTGTGGGTTAGGTTGTTAAAATCCGATCTCAGATCGGAACCGTTGGAATCCAGTTTTAGGTCATGGATGCCTTGACCAGGTCCAGGACCTGATCGATGACCACTCGAGGCGCGAGTTCAGATGAATCGATCACACGTGCACCATCGGCCACCACCAAAGGGGCTTCTTTACGCTCGCGATCACGCTGATCACGTTCCTCGATTTCTCGAGTTAAGCTGTCAAGATTAACATGTGTTCCCTTATCACTCAACTGTTTATGGCGTCGTTCGGCCCGTACGCGGGCACTTGCCGTAAGGTAAATCTTTACATCGGCATCCGTGAAAACGACGGATCCCATGTCCCTTCCATCGGCAACGAGTCCGGGGGGCTTTCTGAAATCTTTCTGCTTTTGCAGTAAAGCGGACCGTACGGGACCTATAGAGGCAATCTTAGACGCGGTGTTGCCACACACTTCAGTTGCAATATCCGCCGTGATGTTGGCACCGTTCAAGACCACAGCCGGTGGCTCATCGGCTGTAAATGCAAGATCCATCGCTTCTGCAATGGCCACAATGGCGGGAATATCATCAAGACTCACCCCATTTTTAAGCACGGCCACCGCGAGTGATCGATAGATCGCCCCACTATCCAGAAAATGCCAACCTAATTCACGCGCAACTGCACGGCTTACCGTACCCTTACCTGAACCGCTAGGACCATCAATCGCGATGACAGGAATTCGACTCATGCGTTTTCAACGGCAATATGGAGGCCGAGACCATTGGCGAGTGAAACAAAAACTGGAAAAGAGGTATTCACATTGGCGCAATCACGAATCACGATTTCACCTTGTGCTCTTAGCGAAGCGATGGAAAAGGACATGGCGATACGATGATCTCCGTGGGAGTCAACGGTTCCACTGCCGAGAGTACCGCCTTTGACCACCATGCCATCCGGTGTGGGCCTTGCGTCAATGCCAAGTGTCACCAAGCCATCGGCCATCACCTGGATACGATCACTTTCCTTGACTCTCAACTCCTCGGCACCCGTGAGGACCGTTTCACCTTCGGCACAGGCAGCCGCCACAAACAGCACCGGAAATTCATCAATGGCGAGTGGAACCAATGCTTCTGGGATCTGGATACCCTTAAGTGGGCTCGATTGAATTCGAATATCGGCCACTTGCTCGCCACCGGCTTCGCGAGGATTGAGGACTTCAATTCGAGCGCCCATCAATTTCAGAATATCGATCACCCCGGTCCGCGTGGGATTGATGCCGACATGCTTAAGCGTGACATCAGCATCGCGACTGATGGCAGCACCGACCATAAAAAAAGCGGCAGAAGAAATGTCGCTGGGGACATCAATATCGCAAGCGGTGAGCTTTCCACCTGAGCGTATCGTGACCTTACTCCCCTGCTTCTCAACGGGATACCCGAAACCCTGAAGCATCCGCTCGGTATGATCTCGGGTCGGTGCAGGCTCAGTGACCGAGGTTTCACCTTCTGCATAAAGTCCCGCGAGTAGAAGGCAGGATTTAACCTGGGCGCTGGCCATCGGCATATCGTAGTGCATGCCTTTAAGCGGGGTACCGCCTTTGATATGGAGCGGCGAAGTCCCCTTCTCTGTAGTGCCGATTTGAGCACCCATCGACTTGAGGGGATCGGTGACACGCTTCATTGGTCTTTTGGAGAGGGACTCATCTCCGGTCAATACCGTATCGAAGCTCTGTCCTGAAAGCAGCCCGGAAAGAAGGCGCATCGAAGTGCCGGAGTTGCCAAGGTAGAGCGCTTCTTTGGGTGGCTTGAGTCCATGAAGTCCAACGCCATGAACTGTGACCTTGCCCTCCTTGGGTCCTTCAACCTTAACCCCCATGGCCTGAAACGCCTTCATCGTCGAAAGACAATCTTCAGCTTCGAGAAAGCCCGTTACGTGCGTGGTTCCCTCTGCGATAGAACCCAACATGATCGACCGGTGTGAAATGGACTTATCTCCGGGTACGCGGGCTTCGCCCTTGAATGAGGTCGCGGGTTGTACGCGAAAAATGACAGATGATGTATGCATAGTGTGAGTTTTATTGATCAAACTGGTCTAAAAATCGTTGGCGAGCATTGCGTGCATGCGCAAAATGCTCCTGTAGTTCTATGGAATCGCCCGACTGCAACATGGCGGCCGTTCGAGAAAGAACAGCGCAGTATTCCTGAATCAAAGGGACAAGTGCATCTCGATTCGCAAGACAAATATCTCGCCACATTCTGGGGTCACTGGAGGCAATCCGGCTAAAGTCACGGAAACCCCCGGCCGCATACTTGAAGATCTGAACGGTTTCATCCTTGGTGCCTAACATGTCGGTTAAAGCAAAAGCCAGGACATGTGGGAGATGACTGGTTGCCGCGAGGATTTCATCATGCTGCCCCGGTTCCATTTCAGACACTCTCGCCCCAAGAGCTTCCCACAAAAGCACGACTCGAGAGAGTGCTTCTGGTCGCGTCTCAAGGGTCGGCGTCAAGATCACACGTTTTTTCTCAAACAAAGTCGGTGTGGCCGCCATGGGACCGGATTGCTCCAGACCCGCAATCGGATGACCTGGAACGAAGTTCTCTGGAACAAAACCAAAAATACTGACCAGTGACTCAATGACATTGAGTTTTGTACTGCCGACATCCGTGTAAACCGCGTCAGCATTCCAGCATGGACGGAGTTCAGCCAAAACCGCAGGCATCGCGCCTACGGGCACGGCGATCACGATGAGATCGGCGCGGTGAACCGCCTCCTCGATGGTAGAAGTGGCTCGATCGATGATGCCGGCCGCAAGGGCCGCATCCAGATGAGCTGGATTTTGGTCAAAGCCTGTGACCTGATGCACAAATCCGGAATTACGGGCAGCCAGAGTGATAGAGCCACCTATCAGGCCAGTACCAATCAGGGCCAGTCTTTCAATCATAGGTAAAGGATACGGTCCAGAGCAGTAAGGAATTTAGCATTCTGCTCAGCGGTTCCAATAGTGATTCGAAGATGCTGAGGTAAGCCATAATTGGCGATGGGACGCACGATAATGCCTTGTTTGAGCAGCGCCTCATACACGGGACCTGCAGGCCTTCCCAGATTCAGGGTAATGAAATTACCTACACTTGAAATATATTCGAGTTGCCGGCCTTTAAAGGCCGCTTCGTAGTAAGCCATCCCCGCAGCATTAAGTGCTACCGTCTTTTGAATGTGTTCATGGTCTTTCAGCGCGGCGCACGCTGCAGCCAGGGCTGGTAGATTGACATTGAAAGGTTGTCTTACCCGGTTAAGCACGTCCTGGATCGTTGAAGATGATGCCGCAAAGCCCACGCGAAGCCCCGCTAGTCCAAATGCTTTGGAGAAGGTGCGTGTCACGATAAGGTTGGGATAATCGACCAACCAAGGCAGTGCTTGCTGGTAGTCTGGCTTATCGACATATTCAACATAAGCCTCATCGATGACGACCATCACATGCGCTGGGACCTGGCAGAGGAACTGTTCGAGCGTTCTTGAGTTGAGGTAGGTCCCGGTAGGATTGTTCGGGTTAGCAATAAAAACGACTCGCGTCGCCGGTGTAATGGCTTTCAAGAATCCATCGAGATCGTGGCTGGTCTTGGGTCCTCGACTACCATTGTGTGCCGGTACGACAACCCCCTTTGCACCCGTTGCTTGAGTCACGATGGCATAGACGGCAAACGCGTGTTCTGAGTAAACGGCTTCAGTACCTTGCGAAAGGAAGGCTCTAGCAATAAGTTCGAGCACGTCATTGGAACCATTCCCCAGAGTAATCTGTTCCATGGAGAGACCGTAATGGTCGGCAAGCGCGGCGCGGAGCTCAAAACCTCCGCCGTCTGGGTAGAGATGAATCTCTTCGAGTGATTCTTGTGCCGCCTTGAGTGCTCGCGGGCTAGGACCGAGTGGATTCTCGTTGCTCGCTAGTTTTATGATTTGGCTGATACCCAGCTCACGCTCGAGCTCTGAAATCGGTTTGCCTGGGAGATAAGGCTTCAGGGAACGGACGCCATCAACAATCAAATTATCTATCTGCATTGTCTATTCCTTAAATCAAT
>CAYFLM010000084.1:2730-5687 GCA_964343925.1 uncultured Methylococcus sp. | reverse complement strand
AGGATGAACGTGGTAAAGGAAATCCCCAGATAAACCATCATGGGCTCCATGCCGCCCCACTGGGCGTTAGAAGGCGGGAGTCCCTCAAGATGATGTCGGATAGCCAAATACCCAATGAAATAGAGGGTTGGTGTCACACCCAGCATCACGAAAGCCAGGGGCCGCGCGAATAAGCCCAGCAGAATCAGCATGATCCCGGTCTCATAATTGCCTATGCCAAAAGCGCCGAGAAGGCGCAACTGATCACTCGCTGTAGCCGTTGAAAGATCGAGGCCCGCAATGTGAAGTGCTGAATATTTCAGCAAAATGGTATGCATGAATCCGCGAAGGAGATCATAGACGCCCAACAGGACAGCAACCACCGAAACAAACCGAGGGAGCGGCATTTTAGAATCCTGACTCAACGTAGTCGTACCTGCACTTAATGGCTGTACCGCTTGGCACAACTAGCGACTTCTGCCTGTAGATCGTTGAACACGGCATCCGTCGAATCGGTCTTCACCCGTTCATGATAGGCCTTCGCTACCTCACCTGAGCCTTTGATGAAATCATCACTGGAGATCATGTTCTTCTCGGCATCTTTCATCGCACGATCATAGATTTTCTTCATCTGCTTGATGACGTCCTTTGCAGCCGCAGCATCGCATTCATTGTGCTTGAGGCAGATTTCTTTAGTGACCGTCAGAAACTCGGCCATACCGCCACATTTGGCGAAGTCTGAAACATTCGCAGCCTCAAGGGTTGGAACAACGAGCAGAAAGGGTAAAAACAGTGCAAAGGGTTTCATGAGATTCTCTGGGTTGAGGTTTTTTTAAGGAGTTTGAGGGTTTTAGCAAGCGATAGCAAACCCAGGTCGCGTTGGGGAGAAAGGATCCCCCTTCAGGGGCGATCTAACGTCCTAAGCGTCCAGATCAAGGGCCATCACGAAATCATCGTAGATGATGCCACCACCAAAATCGGCCAGTTCCTCACGATCCAGATGAAACCCGGCTCGGACATAGGCCTTGATGGCACGTTGATTGGTTCTGAGCACATAAATTTCAATACGCCTGGCCTGAAGCGTTTTTGCCTCCCGAATCATCCCAGCAAGACACCAGGCACCGATGCCAAGATCCCAGTAATCGGGGTGGAGATAGAGCCGGGTGAGTTGGAATAATTGTCGTTCTTCGTGATAACGGTTGGCCAAAAACCCGGCCCGGAGTCCCTCCTGCTCAATCCAGAAAAAGGATTCCCCTGCCGCCTCAGCCCGACGCAACGCCTCGGGTTCGTATCCCCTGTTCCAGAGTAATTGCGCCTGAGTCGGCGATAACAGCACGGGCTCATAGGCCAACCGCCATAACACACGAGAATAGCTGGAGAGAGTTTCAATTTCAGGGTTTGAAATCTGCCGAAGCGTGAGCTGGGCATTCGATGAAAGTTCTCGTCCGTTCAATCTACGACCTCCCGCCAAGAACACTATTGAGGCGCATCATCAACAGACCATCAAAAATGTTTTGAATACCGTTCAGATCTAGCACAGACAGTTCCTTCGGTGCTCTTCGGTGGTACTCATCACTTCCGCTATCATTTCATCAACGGTTCGCGTATCACGAACCACCTCATTGCTCAGACTAAAATACTTTCTCTCGCTCATCTGCCCCTTCAGCTTGAATTCTCCAAGCTCGCACCAATCCCAGTTCGTTTGGGATGCATCGACCACGGACTCTTCGACCATAATGGCGCTTCCCGTCGATCGTGTGAAATTCACCATCCTTGCTGCAACATTCACGGCATTTCCAAGGATCGTGTGATCCATCTTGTATGAGCTTCCAAAACTCCCTTCAATAACGGGGCCCAAGGCAAGTCCAAACCCGCCGTAGAGAAAATTCCTGAGACGGCATTGTGCGGCATTGGACCTTAATACCCGGATTTGTTCGAGTGATTCGAGACAACATTCAATGGCAGCGTCTACCCGCTCCGGGTCAAAATAGGCCATCAGCTTATCGCCCATGTATTTATTGACCTCACCGCCCTTGGCGGTCACTGCCTGGGACACCACCTCAAGGAAAACACTGGCATGCTCTGCCACTTCCTCGGAGGAATAAAAGGTGGCAAGCGTGTCAAAGGCTGCAATGTCACCAAAAAGGATGACCTTGTCCTTTCGAACATAGGGCGCTTCCAGCGGATTTTTACCTTCCTGAATATATTTGAGGACCGCTGGTTGCGTATAGCGTTCAAGGATGTAGCGGGATTCTGCAAGATTCCCAAGCATCATGCGCATCCCATGAATGAGCGTATCGTTGACGTGGTTCAGTTGTACGGTCTGCATGGACCAGTCGGGAAACTGTCGATGCAACAATTCATGATCGACTTTCAGGACCTGAATATCGCGGTGTCGAGGATCCTGTCGAATTCGATCCAGCGTGGCATCGACATCGGCCTCCTCCCCTTCAAGGATCTGGAGAAAAAACTCACCACACAAAACCAGAATGCCGGTGACATTTACAGCACTGTTATTGCGGACCGATACTTTGGAAATTTCGTCGAATTCACTCTGAGAGAGAGGGTGAGTGGCGGTACTGACGTAGGTAATACTTTTCAAAGTGGACTCCAAGCTTGTTGGGCGAATACGCCGTTTCGTCATCACGGCGCCAAACCTGGGGTCTGCCACCCTACCTTGGCTCTAAAACATGAGGCGTTCGGAGTCCTTTCCGAGATTAAGACCGATGGATCCGGTGAGGAATGCATCTCTTGAGCCGAGGGTATGACCCCGTTGTTCAACCGGAAGTTCAACGTAAAAAGGGATGGGGCTAGCGCGAGCGTAGCATTCGCCAGATAGAAAAACGGGTCCAGATATCCGCGCGCTTAAAGGCCTGAGTCTCCTGAATCCCTTGAAACCACTGGGTCAGATCTGCCCGATCCAAAAGCAAGCTCTGTAAACCGATCATGTGAAGTCGCGCGATAAAAACGACAGCGAC
>CAYFLM010000084.1:0-2630 GCA_964343925.1 uncultured Methylococcus sp. | reverse complement strand
AAGCGTAGGGGTGGAAAGCGCAACAGGGCTGTACCGAAGGTAAGGCCTTCGATGGAATAAGACGCGTGCCTATCGAGCCAGGCGGAGACCACCGTCTCATGACCCAATTCCACAAATAGGGATGATCCTTGCGTAACTACCCAGTCGAGGATCTGGCCGCTGGATGTCAGCACTTCGGATGCTGTCACCAATGTGGGTACCGTCATCCTGGGATTCAGGGCCGCATAGTCCGACGAAAGCTGATCTTTTTTCTTGTGAATATCCATCACATGAGACTCAAAGGGAATCTCTCCCAAGGCTAGGGCGTAGCGGGCGATCATGGAATAGTAGGACGAGGGCGCGTGATAGAGCTGGATCATAGTGGGTTTCATCCGTTGAGGTCTTCGATCACGCCAGGAGAGAATCCAAAGGGCAGCATCTGTGTATACAGGACCTACTCTCCAAGTGCGGCATGCAAAAGTCTAACAAATAATCTGACGCCATCATCCCTATTGAGGCTCTGATAGGAGGGCGGATCAGTAAGCCCGATGGCTCTCAGGTCCTCAAACAACTCGGGATGAAACTGACAAGTGAAAGACCGACGAATCGTTTTCGTTTCATAGTCCTTGTAGTTAATACAAGTCGCGGCACATTCCGTCACGATGTCACCCTTTTCGTCCGCTGTTGACGCCAGTATCTCTACCGAATCGGGGAGTTGGATCAACCAGTGCAGCGGACTGGCGGCCACCAGACTTCGGTCAGGGAGGATGGCATCATGCAGCATTTGGTAGGCCCAATTCGCAAACAAGATGGCCTCTTCGTTCACTTCATCAGAATGGAACATCGCAATGTGGAGCTCGCTCTCATAAGCGATATTGGTATCAATGACGCCATCATGCTCATCGGCACTCACGGCATGCGCCTGAATCAATTCCCAGGGTATTGAGCCACTCTTTCCTTTCGGAGACTCATACGGAAGAAGACGCCGTATTCCGCACTCTTTGTCTTCGTTTCGTGTCACCGAAAACTCAGGGGCGTTCCAATTAGACGCCGCGACTCGGCCGTCATGTTTGATGATGTTGAGCGATTCGCCCGTCGCCCGGATATGCGCCGCCGTAATTTTGAGCGCATTGAGGACGAATTGGTCGGGATCAATCGGAAGACGATCCAAGCGCTCGATCTCGGTCACAGCCCGTCGAATGAGCCGAATATGAGCCTCTGCTGCCAATTGATGACCCACACAGATAAAAATACCCGCTGCACTCATAGGGTGACGGGAGAGAATCAGTGATTCGACCAAACTGAACATATCCGTCTGGCTACAGACAGGACTTGTCCAGGTCGAGGGGTCATAGGTTGAGGGATCCCCACCCTCAACCACATAGGCGGCAGCAGAGCTGATGGTCGACGCCAGTCGCTCCTGATCGAATACCCCGCTGGACCATACGGGATAGAGCACTGAGTCCATATCCGCAATGCGCTGAGCAATATAAGCCACATTCAGTGAGGCGCGAACCGCCTCCCCCCGATCGTTGATCCCTACGTTTTGCCAGGGTTCGATAATCGCAATTGAATTTTTCAACAGCGAAGGATTGATGAGCAATCGATCAAGATCCGACCTTGAATGAATGACTTTCTCAAGGGGTTGGGATTGACCCCAATCGAAACGATCACCGGGTTGAATAATCGGCTTTTCCAGAAACGGACATCGGGCCCGCTTGCTCGATAAAAAATGACCGAGGAACACATGCGCCATCTCACCACTCGGATGACTAGGCAGCATGAAACCCGGAGTCAAACGCCAATCAATTGGGGGATTATTCATAGCAAAAAGATTCAATATCGAGATATGGGCAGGCACACGACAGTCAATGGAGACTCTTGCTCCATAGGTTAACCCATCAAAACATCAAATAAGTTCCGACAAGACTGGCTGCTGAGGAATTTCTTCGCTATAACGTCTTCACTCAATTTGATATGAACTTGTGGATCTTCCCAATGGGCTGCCCCCCTTCCAGATTTCTCGCTGTCTTCATCTTGCTCTGGATGACGGGCTGCACCAATCACCAGACTATTGCCAATCAGCCCATCGATGCGGTCGATAACAGCAGCCTGTTTAGATCCGGTCAGGCAAGAGGTGGCAAGTTCGGTAACCACCTCGTTTTTCTGGCCTTCTCGGGGGGTGGTGTTCGAGCATCGGCACTGGCCTATGGGGTATTGAAGTCCCTTCGCGATACGCAGATCCCTGGAGAAAATTCCCCCAGCATGCGGCTCCTGGATGAAGTCGATGTCATCAGCTCGGTTTCTGGAGGGAGTTTCACCTCCGCCTATTACGGCCTCTATGGGGATGAAATCTTCCAAAAATATGAAGGCGATTTCCTCAAAAACGGCTTTCAGTCCCGCTTGATCAGTGAACTCTTCAGTCCCGTTCACTGGTGGAAGAGCCTCACCAGCGGGTTCGATCGAACCGAAATGGCCATCGACTTCTATGATCGCACCCTCTTCCATGGCAAGACCTTTGGCGATATTCGCCTCAAGGATGGCCCCTTCATTGAAATCAATGCCACAGATCTCGGAGGAGGCAATCGGTTCTCTTTCATCCAGGGCTATTTTGATGCCATCTGTTCGAATCTCCATGATTTCCCGATCTC
>CAYFLM010000083.1:0-5722 GCA_964343925.1 uncultured Methylococcus sp. | reverse complement strand
TTGATTATCGGCCCGGTGAAATTTATTGGTGTACGGCCGATGTCGGTTGGATTACAGGTCACAGCTATTGTGTCTATGGCCCGCTTGCCAATCGAGCAACTACGCTGCTGTTTGAAGGCATTCCGTCCTATCCACAACCCGACCGATTCTGGCAGATTATTGATAAACACAAGGTCAATATTTTCTATACCGCACCGACGGCCATCCGAAGTCTCATGGCGGTTGGCAATGAGTGGCTCTTATCGACCCATCGATCCAGCTTGAGAATTCTGGGATCGGTAGGCGAGCCCATCAACCCGGAAGCCTGGTGCTGGTATCACGATGAAGTTGGAAAGAAGGCCTGTCCCGTGGTGGATACATGGTGGCAGACCGAAACGGGCGGTATCTTGATTACACCTCTTCCCGGTGCGACCGCGCTTAAACCCGGCTCTGCAACTCGACCGTTCTTTGGGATAGCGCCTGCGATCTTATCGAATGAGGGTGAAGTTATGGAGGGTGCTGCGGAGGGGGTGCTGGTCCTCAAACATTCATGGCCCGGTCAGGCCAGAACCATTTATGGGGATCATGAACGGTTCAAGGAGACCTATTTTTCGACTTACCCCGGCTATTATTTTACCGGCGATGGCGCGAGGCGCGATGAGGATGGTTATTACTGGATTACGGGACGGGTGGATGATGTGCTCAACGTTTCGGGGCATCGCCTGGGGACGGCCGAAATCGAGAGTGCGCTGGTACTTCATGAAACGGTTGCAGAAGCCGCAGTTGTGGGCTACCCACACCCCATCAAAGGACAAGGTGTCTATGCCTATGTCACGCTGGTGCATGGTGTCGAGCCTTCAGAGGTGCTCAGATCCACCCTGATTCAATGGGTGAGAAAGGAGATTGGTCCCATTGCGACCCCAGATCTCATTCAATGGGCCAGTGCCCTCCCCAAAACCCGGTCTGGGAAAATCATGCGCAGAATTCTCCGTAAGGTTGCCGCTAATGAAACAGAGCAGTTAGGTGACATCAGCACCTTGGCGGATCCTCAAGTTGTTGAGGAAATCATTAACAACCGTCTAGTTAAGCGATAGAATCTCGCACAATAAAAAGGAGGTCACCATGAAACTGATTACAGCCATCATCAAGCCATTCAAGCTGGACGACGTCCGTGAAGCACTCAATGACATTGGGATTGCCGGCATTACCGTGACTGAAGTTAAAGGATTTGGTCGGCAGAAAGGTCATACCGAGCTCTATCGTGGCGCGGAATATGTGGTGGATTTTCTGCCGAAGGTCAAAATTGAGGTTGCGGTCTCCGACCAACAACTCGAGACTTCACTGGATGTGATCATCAAGGCCGCCAATACCGGAAAAATCGGCGATGGCAAAATCTTCGTGACTTCTCTCGATCAGGTCATCCGCATCAGAACCGGTGAAACCGGCGATCAAGCACTCTAAAAGACTACGAAACTATGCCGCGGCCACGTGCTCGCGGCATATCTTTTCAGCATCGGTTGAACTCAAGAGTTCCCGTGTCAGTCCGCAATGTCGAAGACCATCGCCGCCACGACTGTGGTGGTGACAGCTTTTGCAAACCCCAAAGGATTTGAAGCCATTACTCTGCTGTAAGGCAATCATGAGTGTTTCCATGGCTTCTGAGATGAGCTTTGCATCCGTCCGGCTCAGGTTGCCTAGCGCAGCTTTGAGGGTGTTTGGGGGCAAAATCCGATCGAGAGTCTCTTCACCCAACTTGGTAACCGTTAGGTGAACGACGCGTTTATCGTGGGCATCCGCCAACTTCTCGATGAATCCCGCATTTTCCAGAACACCGAGTGTTTGGGAGACCGTCCCCTTGGTAAGCCCCAAGTATTCCGAAACCGCGACGGGCGTGTTGCTGTAGTGATTACAGCGGCTGATGTAGTGAAGGGCTTCGATCTGTACGGGTTGTAATCCGCAATCGATACCGGATTTTCTAACGTTAGTCCGAATCAAATTCCCGATTCGTTCAACATATTCGTACATGAGATTGGCATTCATTGCCCGCTCGACCCTAAAAAAACATGAAATGCATTAAATTACATAACGGTACATCATGCAAGATTCCTGCCTTGATAAAAGTTAGCTATTTCAAGGTGTTATAGATCGGATCGATACGGTAATTCTGGGGTATGCACAGACATGGTGCACGCGCTCTATTGGCGCACCACAATGATGCGTTCGGAGCCTTAGGTAGAAAAACAAAAAAACCGCCCGTAGGCGGTTCTTCTGTAATGGAGTTGAGCGCCCTACTTCTTTTCTTCTTTCGGAGCCTCAGGCTTTTGTGGTGCATTGGGCGTTGCCTTTTCAATGGACTTGCCCATACACGTCATCACGTGATCGGTGATGCTGGTTGCCGCAGTCCGGGCGTTTTCCTCAGAACCAAAGAGATCCTTGAATTCCTGAAGAGATTTTTCAGCATCGGCCTGGGATTTGACATTCAAGAAGCGCGCATAGGCTTCAAAGAAGCGAGGCCTTCTGGGATCACCGGCAAATCCTGGTAATGAAGCCGAGATCTCATCGACGACACAATCGGCAATATCCTGTGGATCAAGGTTATAGTCTTTGAGGTCCTGATCATCCTTGAATTTTTCAACCAGCACGTCGTGAAGGCCGGTTTTCTCTTTTCTGTTGCACCCAAACAGCGTGAGGGCGACGAGGAGAGCGATCAATAGTTTCGACATGTGAGGTCCAGTTCAAAAAGCGCGTAGTATGCGGTTTAACGTCACAGGAATCCAGTTCCGGTGGACGAAGCGGGTGTCACCTGGCCCTTAAGAGCCTTCTGTTTATCAAATAATCGACTCACTTCCTGAGGATTATTGAGATCTGCACCCAGTGAAATGATGAAGGTAGAAGCTTCCTCAATCGTCATGTCACAAGGGACGACCTTGGATTCATCTACGATGATGGTGAATCCTGAGGTCGGGTTGGGTGAGGTAGGGATATAAACCACCAATTTATCGCCTACGCGATTCGTAATGTACGCAGGCACCCAAAGACCTTCTCTTGGGTATTCTATGAACACCACATCACGGATCTGTGTCTCACTGTCGGAATGAAACAGCCGCAGAATTTTCTGCGAGACGCGGTAAATCGACCCGATCAAAGGAATACGATTTAAGACTTTCTCAAAGAAGTAAAGCACGTAGGCTTTGTCGCTTCGAATCAGATAGCCTGCGTAGGTCACGATCGAGAGTGACGCCAGCAACATGAGCCCAGGCCAGAGAATGCTGTCGAAGCGGCCATAAATGCTCATTAAAAATTCCCGCAGTAGTCCTTCCACATAGAGGACTAACTGGACAATAATCATGATAGGAAGAAGACCAAGTACGCCGATCAGAAAGTATTCAAACCATTTTTGAATGCGCGATTTCACAGGGTGCCTCTTGTTTCTTGTTCTATTAGACGACCAGCGCGCACTTTATCACTGATCAGAGGAAATTGGATGTCTCACGCTCGCGTTCTTATGTACACCACGGCGATCTGTCCTTACTGCATGATGGCTGAACGGTTATTGAGGTCAAAGGGTGTCGCTGAGATTGAAAAAATCAGAGTGGATCTTGACCCTAATCTTAGGCAAGACATGATGGAAAAAACAGGACGAAGAACTGTTCCTCAGATCTACATCGGGTCCACGCATGTAGGGGGGTTTGACGATTTATCGGCCTTGAATCACTCGGGGATATTGGATGCTCTGCTGAATCCTGAACCATCGGCTAAAGAGGCTGAAGAATCCACGTCCGAATTCGATGAGGATGAGACGAACTAATCGCGTATATCCTTGATCTCACCGGCTTTGCCCAAGACAAAGGTTCGAGTCTGGGTGATTTCCCGGCCTAATACGTTTTTTGACCGAAACGTGCAGCGTACCTCGTAGCCCTGGGTGTTTTTGGTGACCTTCCCCCACTCCAGAATAGTAAGGGAAGCGGCATCATGGGTATGCTTCTTGAGATAGCGTGCGACTTGGTCGACGGATTGGTCCCAGGGGTTATTGAAGACGATCTCACCGGCCAGCGGGGCTGCTGTTCCAGCATTGGGCTTGGATTCTGGCGGGTGCATGACGGCATCGACCTTATCACCCGCCGATTTAAGGGTATCCAACCATCCGCTGGCAGGTGGGGAGCCCTCCTCCCCTTTTGCGCGGTCAAGTGCGATGTTAGGGCTCTCCTTAAGCGGTTTGGTGGACACTGGCTCGGGTTTGGGGGCTGACGGGGTATCGACCGGAGTGCTAACTTTTGGCGGATCCGCTTCAGGATGCACCGTAGGCGATGGTTTCTTTTGATCCAGCCACGTCGACAACAGCGAAATGCTGTCACGTATGATGGATTCCGCCTCAAGGGATCCCGGGCTGGATGGGTCTTGCTGAGGAGAAGCAATCGGTTCAGCTTTCGGTTTGACCGCTGCGGTTTGGGTTCTTGCAACGGGATCCTTGGACTTTAAACCCTGTCCATGCGGTACAAGGCGCGATGCAGCAAAGATGGCAACCGCAAGGACAATCAGAGTCCCACAACCAAAATTAGGGCGTAAGGGCTGACTCATCCGATCGAATCTGGCTCCAGTTTAAGGTAGGGGTCCAGTATGTCTTCAAGAATCTCCTGTTTCAACAGGGTTTTATCGACTTTGAGGTAGGCGACCTGTTCCTCTCTAGCCACCCAGGCTTCGGCCATTCCGGGACAGGCTAGAAGTGCCCGCTGTAGCGTGATTCGCTCCTGATCTTCGATGGGTCTCAATCCCACCATGAGGGTGCTGACGTGGCGAGGTGGCTTCATGTTAAATGCGACTAACCACCAGGTGAACGCCATTCCGGCAGCAAACCAGAAGACGGCCTGAGGGCCTTGATGCCCATATAGCCAACCCGCAGAAGTACCGCCGATAAAGGCGCCTAAAAATTGTGCCGTTGAATAGATACCCATAGCCGTTCCCTTAAGATCCGGGGGCGCAACTTTGGAAACCATCGAAGGCAGCGTGGCTTCGAGCAGGTTGAAGCCAGTGAAAAAGAGACAGAGGAGCGCGAAGATGGCCCAATAACTCTCATCCAACCACGCAAAGCCGAGTTCAGCCATGCCAATCAGCCCAATGAAACTTAGAAAGACAGATTTCATCTTGCGTTTCTTTTCCGCCAGGATCACAAAGGGCACCATCGCCACCATGGCAATGAGGAAAACGGGTAGATAAAGATGCCAGTGATCGCGGGTCTCAAGGTTAAGTTGATCTCTCAGAATTTGAGGGAGTGCTACGAAGAGTGCTGTCAAAATAAGATGTAAGGAAAAGATACCGAAGTCGAGCCTCAAGAGTTCTGGATGACGCATCACCCGTCCGATCGTAGAACGATTGAGTTGGGCTTCACGATGGAAACTTACTCGTTTTGGGGTGGGGACCACCCAGATGAGGACCACGAGACTCAAGGCCGCCAGTGCTGTAATGATCCAGAAAATCCCTTTGAGTCCAAACCAATTGGATAACACGGGTCCCAGAATCATTGAAACTGAAAATGAAATCCCTATGCTGATGCCTATCAGTGCCATGGCTTTGGTGCGATGCTCTTCCCGGGTCAGATCAGCCGCAAGCGCCATGACCACAGCGGCCACAGCGCCCGCGCCCTGAAGAGATCGCCCCAGGATGATCCCAAAAATAGTATCAGAGAGTGCGGCAATGATACTGCCCCCCACGAAGAGCAGGAGCCCAAAGGCAATCACGGGCTTAC
>CAYFLM010000082.1:0-5816 GCA_964343925.1 uncultured Methylococcus sp. | reverse complement strand
AAAGGGTTTCTCTATAAGTTCAAGAGGCATTGGGATGGCCCTTACGGCCCTCATGCTGCAATTGACTGTCACTCCCGTCTGGTCGGAGGCTGTTGTTTCCCAGGAAAAGCTAGCCGCGCCCAAAGCAAAACCCAAGATGACTGGGCCGGTTGAATGTATTCGAACAGGTCAGCGAACTATTGCGGCTCTTGCCCGAGATGATTCAGGTGCTGCTACTCACTTTCACACCTTTTACGAAGCTTTTAATTGCCCGTCCTCGCAACTTGCCAAGGCATTTGGCTGCTTAGTGAATCTTCAGGAGAAAAATCCTTCAATCAGCAATCCGTCTCCGGAACAAGTTGAACAGTGTTGGGCGACCCCTTCAAAAATTCCAGAAGTCGCTCCGCCGGTGGATGCCCCCAAGGAAGGTGACGCAAAACCAAAAGGTTGATGAGCGCTGGCGGCTGGACTGCCCAACTTCATAGGTGATCGCGGAATGCATTTAATTATCTATACCGCTGCCCTGATTGCAGCCTTATTGCAGGTAGCTACTTGGGATTTCGTTCAGCGTGCCGGAGAGCCACCGGATTTTGGGGGGCAGATCGCCTCGCTCTCTCTGGCTTATGAGCCTACGCATGTACCCTTTCATGGAAAGGATCCCTCAGTCGAAGCGGTAGACCATGATCTTAGCCTCATTGCCGAGATTGCAAAAAAGGTTCGTATCTATTCGGTAGAAGGGACTACGGCTGAGGTTCCTAAGCTCGCACAAAAATATAATTTGTCGGTCACCCTTGGGCTTTGGCTTGATGATGAGCGTGATGCTGCAGGCAACCTTATTCAGGAAGCACATGACCGCAATCGACAGGAGTTTGAGAAGGCACTGATCATTGCTCGCGAAAATTGGAACGTTCGGGAGTTAATGGTCGGAAACGAAATTATGCTGAGAGCCCGGATGGAATACCCGGATATTGTTGATCCGGAGACGGGGGCGACTCAGTTGTCTCCGGAGGCCAGGATCCGGCTTGATGATCTTTTAGGCTACCTGCGTGAGGCAAGGCGTTCAATTACAAAGCCGGTATCCACCAGTGAGGGTTGGAGTGAGTGGGCCGCCATCCCCGAACTTGGAGCAGAAGTCGACTTTATTACCACGCATAATTTGCCTTTTTGGGAGCAGATTCGCGCCGACAATGCCATGGCCTATGCCTTTGAGAAATATGATGTTCTTAGGAGGATTTATCCTGGAAAAAGGATTCTCATCGGTGAGTTTGGATGGCCAAGTCAAGGCTACAACCGAATGGCGGCGGTTCCGAATCCCTTGAAGCAAGCGCAAGTGGTGCGCGAGTTCCTGATTGAAGCCGAGCGGCGAGGTGTCGACTACAACATCGTAGAGGCCTTTGACCAGCCTTGGAAGACCTTTGAGGGGAGTAATGCCGGGCCTTACTGGGGTATTTATAACTCCGACAGACAGCCAAAGTTTAAGTTAGTGGGTCCTGTTCAGAAGGACAGACCTTGGATGCCCGTTGGAGGGGTCCTGATTGGATCATTCATCACCGTTTGGAGCCTCTCAAGAAGAAGGCCAACCTTTGGTCATGCAATCTCCTATGCCATTGCAGCCAATGCGATTGGTGCAGGGGTGATGTCAGCGGCCGTGTATCCCTTTGACTATTACCTTAATGTAGGTCTTTGGGTGATGTGGGTCATCGGTTTTATTCTGATGCTCCCGCTTTCGATCATTACCTTGGCAAAGGTTCATGAAATTTCAGAGGTCTTGCTCGGACACCAGCCGATTCGGTTATTAAGCCCTGATAAATTGGCGCCCGCTTTGCCCGATCCAGCCCCTTTGGTGTCGATTCATGTGCCAGCCTACAAAGAGCAGCCTGATATGTACAAGGCGACTCTGGATAGCATGGCTGCGCTGGATTACCCAAGGTTCGAGGTGCTCGCAATCGTCAATAACACGACCGAAGAGCACTATTGGAAACCGATCGAAGAACACTGCAAGCAACTGGGCGATCGGTTCAAATTTGTTTTCCTACCGAAAGTCGAGGGGTTTAAGGCTGGGGCTTTGAATATGGCCCTTAAAGATATGGATCCTGAGGCGGCCGTGATTGCCGTCGTGGATGCCGACTATCAAGTCCATAAAGATTGGCTTAAGGATTTAGTCCCGTGGTTTGAAGATTCGGAGGTGGCCATCATTCAGGCACCTCAGGACCATCGAGATGGTCACGAAACGCTTCTGAAGACCATCATGAATGCCGAATATGCGGGTTTCTTTGATATCGGAATGGTCCAGAGAAACGAGGACAATGCCATCATTGCGCACGGGACTATGCTGATGGTGAGACGATCAGCCTTTGATCTTGCGGGTGGTTGGGCGACAGATACTATTGTTGAGGACACCGAGTTAGGTCTTCGCTTGATGGCTGAGGGGTGGCATGCGCATTACACACGTACCCGCTATGGCTGGGGTGTTCTGCCAGATACGTTTCTAGCCTTTAAGACCCAACGTCATCGTTGGGCCTATGGGGCGATGCAGATTATTCGAAAGCATTGGCGCAAAATGCTTCCAAGCTCGACGATGCTGACCCCGCAGCAAAAGTACCATTTTGTGACGGGATGGTCGTATTGGTTCTCAGATGCCGTGGGTTGCGCTATTTCCTTTATGAACTTGGTGTGGGTGCCGCTGATTATCCTGGCGGAGCTGGCCTTTCCCGCAGTTTCTCTGACCGTTCCTGTTCTAACAGCGGTGCTCGTCAACCTCATTCATGCGTGGTTGCTGTACGTTCGACGGGTTCAAATTCCTAAAAGACAAATTCTGGGTGCTGCGTTAGCCGCAATGAGCTTACAGTTCACTGTAGCTAAAGCGGTGGTTGAGGGCATGATTACGGATAATCTGGCCTTTAAACGGACGGAAAAGGGTGGCTTGGTTAAGAAGAAAAAGGCCGATCGCCCTGCGCAAACCGAGACTGTTGTGGGTCTATTGCTGCTGAGCGGGTCAATTTGGCTATGGGTTGCAAACAAGTTTGATGTCTACGAGCAGTCCTTATTTGCGCTGACCGTTCTCATTCAAAGTATACCCTTCCTTTGTGCAACCTTGATGAGCCTGATTGAGGAGGTCCAGAGTTGGCGTGCTGCACGAGAAGAGAGTTAATCAACGCTTTTCAGGCCACATTCTGACAAATCCATCCTGATTTGGCATTCGAATCGAAGGCAGCGTCTGAGCGTCTATTTTTGTGTTTTCCGAGATGATCCCGTTGATAAAAAGCAAGTAAGCGGTCAACGCATAAACTTGATCGTTGTCTAGGCTTCTCGGAGCGTTGATGGGCATCGCTCTTCGAATATAGTCGAAAATGGTCGTAGCGTATGGCCAGTAGTTGCCGATGGTTTTATCCGGATGTTCACCGGATAAGGGCGAGCGACCTTGAAGCTCTTCTGCCGAACCCCCGCTACCATTGTTACCATGGCAGCTGGCACATTTTTCTTCGTAAAGCTTTTTTCCCTCAATCACGCTCCCGCCTCCGTGCGGTAAGCCCTTTCCATCAGGAAATACGTGAATTGAAGTTGCCGCAGCTTCGTTTGGCGAAAGCACTTGTCCCAGTCTAGGTCCTTCTGCTTTAGCCTCGGCACCATAACTGGCAAGCGCGATCACCAACATGCCTAGTAAATTTCGCCAACCCCAAGTTGTCGCTAGGTCTGGGTGTCTAGGCATAAACATGACTGACGCTCCCATCTGTTCCGATGGCCCAGCATACGATGGCGTTATAGTGAAAATAGCCATTTCTGCCTCGCTCCTGGATAAGGCTGGACCGTTCGGGTTGCTGGTAGCCGGTTTCGTCCGTTGCTCTACTTTTTAGCACCAACGCAGAGCCATCCCATCGCCACGGAATCCTGAACCGTGTGAAGCATTTGGAGAGCACGGGTTCCTGAAGTTCGGATTCGACCCAGGTTTTTCCTCCATCAGCAGAGACTTCAACTTTTTTGATTTTCCCCCGGCCGCTCCATGCCAGCCCCGATATTTGATAGAGTCCAGGCCCTTTCATCCTGTAGCCGGGTGAGGGAGACGTGATGACGGACTTGGCTTCTATAACGAAAGTAAACTGTCGGGCTTGTCCATTAGGCTGAAGTTCTGTGTACTTCGAGGTCTCGTTTTTTGCCATGACGGGTTCCCTGGCGGCTTCGAGGTGTCTCAACCATTTGACGTTCAGCACGGCTTCCCATCCGGGAAGTATGAGCCGCATGGGATAACCGTTTTCTGGTCGAATACGCTCTCCGTTCTGATAAAAAGCAACCAGAGTATCCTCAAGGGCTTTCTCAATCGGGATACTGATATTCATGGCAGCCGCATCAGCCCCCTCCGCGATGAGCCATTGTGCTTCGGGCAGGAGGCCAGCCTCATCCAATAGAACCGAGAGGGGTACTCCAGTCCATTCGCTGCATGATGCAAGACCATGAAAATAACCAACGGGGGTTTGTATTGGCTCCTCATGCCAACCGGCATTGCTATTGCCGCCACATTCGACAAAGCAAATTTTTGAAGACATGGGGTAACGGAGCAGGTCCTGTACGCTAAATTTCAGGGGGGACCTGAAAAGCCCTGTTAGCATCAGGGCATGATGGTCCGGATCTATCTGAGGCACACCGTTGTGGTGACGTTCAAAATGAAGCCCACTGGGTGTAATGATTCCCTCAAGCTTGTGAAGCGGAGTCCAAGAGATTCCATTTCCGGGCGCGCCGGAATTTGCAGCGACCCAGCGAATGGTCTCACGTTCAAAAGGGGCAGGTTGCCCATAGTTTGTGAATGGAGCGCCTGGTGTTTTCATCCAGGGTTGGATTTCAGCGCCCTCAGTATCGTAGCTCAAGACCAAGGATCCCGCTGTCGCGCCCATGACTAAGCTGTTTTTCAAGAAATGGCGGCGATCGAGAAGCCCGCCACCGGCAATGGGGCTGTCTTCGCCAGCAATCGTTAAATCTTGCGGGTGCATGAGTATCTCCTGATAGAGCTTTGTCTGATCATACTCCATCCATCGATTGTTTTGACGGAAGCGTCGCGGTCAAGACCAGATCGAATTCGCCGTATTATTCGGTTTGAGGTATTTTAGGTCTAAGTTTGAGATCGAGGAGGTTATAAATGATTCCTTATCGGGATACTGTTCCGCTGAGATATACGCCATGGATGACGTGGGTTTTGATTGGCATCAATACTCTGGTCTTTCTGTTCACGTTGGGAATGGATCCTGCTGATCTCAAAGCTTTTCAGTACCTGCATGGATTGGTTGCTGCGCGATATACCTATCCTGATTGGGCCCGATCTGTTGGGTTCCCGGATGGAGACTATGCCCCTTTCATTACCCATATATTTCTACACGGAAGCTGGTTGCACCTGATATTTAATATGTGGCTTCTTTGGATTTTTGGCGACAACATTGAAGACCGAATGGGGCCCCTACGTTTCTTAGGCTTTTATCTAGTGGTGGGGATTATTTCTGGGCTTGCCCACATTTACACGAACCCGGATTCGATGGTCCCCGCAGTGGGTGCATCAGGGGCTATTGCTGGCGTCATGGGCGCCTACTATTTTTTATTTCCATTTGCGAAGATTGTCATCTGGGTCCTGTTTCTCCCCATCTTCGTCGAGGTGCCTGCCATTGTTTTTCTTGGATTGTGGGTGCTTGTACAGCTTTACAAAGTGACCTCAGTCCCCGCGCTGAGTTCAGGTGGCTCTGGTGAGGTCGCCTGGTTTGGTCACCTCGGCGGATTTATCGCCGGAATGTTGTTATATCGTCTCTTTCTTTTCTCAAAAAGAGCACCTAGTTAGAGGAGACGGTGTTAAGCTTTTG
>CAYFLM010000081.1:0-5970 GCA_964343925.1 uncultured Methylococcus sp. | reverse complement strand
GATGCAGTTTTGACGCGTTCCAGGTAGGCCTCACGGGTCCGGTGACTGCGCTCAATGACTTCCTTGGTTACACGCTGGAGTATGGGATGCATAAGCTTTTCGCTCTCCTCGAGACATTGGGGCTGACTGATCACTGATCGACGATCCGTGAATCAGGCAACGCTTTAAAGGTTAATAAGCAGTGTTCGTGCCATGGGGACGTTTTTCAACAAGCGTCCATTGTAAAGCTTGTCGCGGGTTGGTGGGATGAACAAGGGACGCCAAAAGATGGGGAGGCGCCCTTCAATCAGTGGTGCGGTCGACAACGGCTTGCGCGTCAATGGGTGATGTGTGAACGGGTTCTCAGCATCAAAGAAGGGTAGATCATCACTGATAACACTCCGGCGCCGACCAGAGAAGCGGCCACTTCCGTGCGCATGATGCCGGTCGATATTCCGATATCGGTCAGGGCAATGAGCACCGGCAAGGCGGTCGCACTGGAAAAGGCCAGGGTTTGGCGCTCCTCGGTACTGAGTTCGTCCTTATAGAGGAGCGTAGGAACGCCGCGAGTGATCAGCAGGATCAAGAGAAAGAACGGAATCTGGATGAGCGCTGTCGTTGACGATGCGATCCCAGTGAGATCAAAGCGAATGCCGGTGGTGATGAAGAAAATCGGGATGAAGAGCCCAAAGCCGATCGATTCAAATCGGCCTTTGATCTCATCGCCGCTGTCATTATTGGTCAGAAGACCCAGAATGATGCCTGCTGCCAGTGCACCGAGGATGGCATCCAGCCCGAAGGAGCCTGTCAGGAAGAAAAGACTGGCCAGCAACAGCGATGCGAGTCGAACGGGGAGTTGCGAAGTGGTCTGGATTTGCGCACGTAGATAGGTGATGAAGGCGGGCGGTGTCATGCGCGTCGCGAGATAGGTGGCACCAACAACCCCGGCGACGAGGCTGACCAAAAGCATAATATCGATGGGTTGCGGATTGCCATTCTGAATGACGATCACGGAGGCAATGAGAATAGGGGCCAGTTCACCCGTGGTCGCCATCGCTACGGTGGCGCGGGTAAACGGTGATGCCATGTCTTCGCGGTCTTTGAGGATCGGAACAATAATCCCGAGCGCGCTGGTGGTGGTCGCCAGCCCAAAGAGGAGGGCCGAATTCACCACATCGAGCTGTCTGAGGATAAAACCGATGCTCACTCCGAGCATCAAGGAAATGCACCAGGCTTTGCTGGCTCGGATGAGATCCTGACCCCACAAGCGTTTGAAATCGATTTCATAGCCAATCCAGAAAAATAGAAAGGCCATGCCAAAACGGGAGAGTTCCTCAAGTGACGGCGTCACCGATACGAGATTCAGAACATGGGGCCCTGCGAGAATCCCAAGGAGGATTTCCACCACCACAAAAGGCAGTTTGATTTCGCGAGATAAGCTCGAGACCACCGGGGCGAGGACCGCGAGCAGCATCACGATCAGAAGCGGTCCTGCATCCGTAAATGTCGTCATGGCCTGGATCCCGGTAGATTGTGCTCGAGTTAGACGAGACCCTCAGAGCCTACACGCAGTACTTCAATGGCTCCCGTAATACCTTCCCGGTGAAGCTTGTCCTTGATATCGAGTTCGATATTGATGCTATTGCGGTGTGTGGCAAGAAAGTGAAGGAAAATCCGAAGTCCTTCAATGGCTTTATCGGGCTGATGAATCAGCCCCATATTGAAATGAAACCCATGGTAATCCGTGGTGTTCTTCCGATCCTTGGCTTGGGTGTCCCGGGCAATCAGAATGGGATCCTTGCCGATGAGGTGTGGATGACGGCTTAAGAGAGCGGTGGATTGGTCCTTGGTCAGGATATAGAGCGGATCATTGTTCTGGAAGCGCGTGATCATGTGAATGTTCTTTCTGACCGCTTGGGAGACGGGGCTGTCCCAGCCGGAATCAATCAGGAAGAATTGAAACCTTGGCGTTCCGTGTGCGGAAGCTTTGACTTGAACGGCCGGTGTTTCAGCAGTTGACTTCAAGGTTTGAGTGTTATCACTCACCGTCGAGGAAGCAGGAATAGCGGCTTTGGCCTTAACAGCCGATCGAGTTGGCTTTTTCGCCTTTTCTGAAACAGGTTGATCGGGGGTATCCGATTTCGTGGGGCGCTGTCCAAACGTAATCTTCTTTTCAGCCATAGAATCCTCAGAAATGATCACAGAGATGCTCAGTAACCACTATAACGGATGTTGGTATCTAAATCACTCACCGTTATTATGGCTAAAAATGGACTTGATCAATTCTTCAATTCAATAAATTTTTAAATGCCATGAAACGTTGTCTGGCCACTTTGTGGCTTCTTGTTTTTATCGCTCCCTCCCTTTGGGCAAAAGACCCTTTGCCCTCCTGGACGAGTGGTCCCATCAAGACGGATATTCTGGCTTTTGTCGCCGAAACCGAGAAAAAGGGTGGGGCCAACTTCGTCCCCGTCCCAGAGCGTATTGCGGTTTTCGATAACGATGGAACCTTATGGGCGGAGCAACCCCTTTATGTGCCCAACCTGTTTGTCTTTGATCGGATTCGTTCAATCGCGCCTCAACATCCCGAATGGGCCGAGGTACCGACCTATAGTCAGGTTATCGAAGGGCGGGTCGAGCCCCTCAGAAAGCTCTCAAGTAAAGCCTTTAATGCAATCTATATCGACTCTCAGAAGGGGGTTACCCATGAACGCTATGAGCAGGACGTGTTGGACTTCCTGAAGCGCGAGCGTCATCCACGCTTCAACCGACCGTATACTGATCTCGTCTATCAACCCATGCTTGAACTTATGGCTTATCTCAGAGCGCATGGATTCAAGACTTATATTGTGACCGGCGGGCCGCGTGATTTCATAAGGCCCTGGAGTGAGGCCGTCTATGGGATTCCTCGCGAACAGGTGATTGGATCTCACCTAGACACCGTTTATGAAGAGACTGATCAAGGTCCCCGTGTCGTCTCCGGTAACAACTTTAAACATAGCAACGTCGAAAAGGGTAAGGTCATCGGGATCTTTGAACACATTGGTCGCCGTCCGATCTTCGCGGCGGGTAATTCCGACGGGGATTATGAAATGTTGGATTGGACTTCGGCGCAGTCACGTCAGACGCTTGCACTCTTGATCCATCATGATGATGCCGAACGTGAGTGGGCCTATGACAAGGAATCCGAAGTGGGTCAATTGAAACGTGGGCTTGAGGATGCGCCTCAAAAGGGCTGGCGCATGGTCAGCATGAAACAGGATTGGATCCACATCTTTCCGTTTGAGACTCACGGTCAGTAATATTTTTTACGGCATTTTTATTTCAAGCCACGTAGTATGGCTTCGATACCAATCCATACTGTTGAGTGTCTTGTGCCGTGTTGATCTTCTCTAAGGTCTTAGCTAACGTCCTGCGCGCTTTTTTTTGCGGGCATCCGAGGGCTCTGCTGGTGATGGTGTGGCTGACCATCTCGCCATCGTGGGGGTTCGCCGAAAGCGAGGGCGATTACCTCTTCTCGGGCTATATGGATGGCTACTACGGCGACGATATGGGCGGCTCCAATGATGAGATCTGGAGGAGCAAGGGCACGACGCAACGCCTCAACATGCCGACGGCGAATATTGCATCGGCTATACTCTCAAAGTCTTCTACAGATGATTCACCCTTGGGCGGTGAACTGGGTTTCATGGCCGGTGCCAATACCAATGGTCAGGTGCCTTCTTCTTCTGCACTACCCGGCGTCAATATTCTCCGCTATCTCTCAAGGGCCAACATCAGTTATCAGGTTTCCGAGATCCCAGGGCTCAAACTATCGGCCGGCCTGATGAACAGCTTCATTGGCTATGAAAACTTTCTGGCCGGGCAGAGTTTTAATTTTACGCGTGCCTATATCGCCGACTACACCCCGTACTTTTTGATCGGTGCAGGTGGGCAGTACATCGTGGATGAAAGCTTATCCTTCTGTTTTTATCTTGTAAGCGATTACAACTATCTCCAATTTCTGGGGCATCAACCCAAGTATGCCTCACAAGTGAATTGGTCCATGAACTCAGAATGGACCTTGACTGAAAACGTGTTCTTCGGTCCCGAGCAAAACACCAGTTCTTCGATTCAGTATTGGCGGGGTCTGACCGATTCGATTCTGCAGTGGCACCGGGATGACCTCACCCTGGCACTCGCCTATGACATTGGCACCGAACAGCGGGCAACAACCCAGTTAAGAACCGTCTGGATGGGTAGTGCTTTCTGGACGCGGTGGAATATTGAGGGCCCGTGGACTGTTGCGGTTCGACCCGAAGTCTACTGGGATCCCAATGGTGAAATGACCGGCTATCAGCAGTTCATCCGTGCCGTCACATTGACGGGCGAATACAAGATCCCGGTCGGGGATGCCTTTATGGCCATCCGATCTGAATTCAGGCACGATAATTCGACGGGTCCCCAAGGGGGGTTCTACAATCCCCAGAACAATCTTCAGCAACTGGTTCCAGGCCAGAATGTCTTTTTTATGTCGATGATCTGGTCTTACGATCAAAAATTCTAATCTTTAAGGTCATGGCGGCCCTGGGTCGATCAGCGTAAAATCGTAGGTTTGATAAGTCCCTCATCCAGGGAACGATTTGAGCGCTTAAGTTTGACTCCACGATATACCCAAGCACTTCTCCTGGCCGCTGAGGCCCATGAAGGACAAACCCGAAAAGGTTCTAAGATTCCCTATATTACTCATCCGGTTGCAGTGGCTGCCCTCGTGGCGCGCTATGGAGGGGATGAGGATCAGCAGATCGGGGCCTTGTTCCATGATGTTCTGGAGGATTGTGGTATCGATTGGGAAACCGCCATTCGAAGTTTTGGGGAGCGGGTCTATACCATCGTTCAGGATTGCACCGATGGTGTGCGTGATCCTGTGACGGGCCTTCGGGCTTCCTGGCGGGCAAGGAAGGAATTTTATCTCGCTCACTTACCCCAACTTTCGGATGATTCATTGCTCGTCTCCGCTTGCGACAAGCTCCATAATCTCGAAGCCATACGGGCTGATCTCTTTGAGTTGGGACCTGTGGTGTTTGATCGTTTTAGTGTAAGTCAGAGCAAGACGTTGTGGTATTACCACGAAGTTTCCCGGATCTTTATCCAACGTGCCTGTCCCCCTGCAGGTGAAATCATCTGGACGCTGGATGCGATCGAACATCGACTTGGCCGTGGCGGCTAAAAGGTAATTGAGCATGAAAATTAATATTGCCGCTTTTCGAAAAGAAAGACGCATCCCCGATGTGACCCTCGAAACGGTGGAGTCCTTTCTGGATCAGCCCGATCGATTTGTCATTGTCACGGTAAGGGATCCTGGGCCCGATCAGATGAAGCACTTGCAGGCCTGTTTCAATCTACATGATCTGGCGGTAGAAGATGCCTCCTCTGCGCATCAGCGGCCCAAGCTCGAATCGTATGGCGAAACCCTGTTCATGGCGCTTCATACCGCTAAACAGACGGTAGATAAGATCGTCTATGGCGAATTGCATCTCTTCATCTCCAAACGCTTTGTCATTTTGATTCAGCATGGTGGGTTTATTCGCTATGACACTGTCGTTGATCGAATTGAGGCCAATCCTTCCTTGTTCTCCAATGGTTCAGGTTCGGTGGTCTATGCGGTTCTCGACTATCTCGTGGACCAGTTCATGTTCATTGCGATCCATCTTCAAGAACAACTCGATCTTCTTGAAAGCCAGATTTTTGCCAACAAGATCAACAGCACTGAAATTGAAAGTCTCTACGCGCTCAAGCGCCGTGTGGCCAAACTCCATAATGCCGTCGCGCCGGTAGGCGATATCTGTTCAGAACTCTTAAGACTCCATCCAGAACTGGTTCCAACTGATCTTCATCCCTATTTCAGAGATGTACAGGATCATGTTCAAAGAACCAATCGGAACACCATGATGCTACGAGAGGCGCTCTCGGATGCCCTGCAGGTGAATCTCGCACTCATCACAATCCGTC
>CAYFLM010000080.1:2212-6138 GCA_964343925.1 uncultured Methylococcus sp. | reverse complement strand
GATGCATGGCGCCCGCAAATTAATGGGGTGGTAACCACACTTTCAACGATTTCCGAGGAGCTTCGTAAATTAGGTCATGTTGTAGAGACCATCACCCCGGATCAATTTGAGACTTGGCCCTGTCCCACCTATCCCGAAATACGGCTTGCAAAGCGGCCGGGTAAAACCATCCAAAATCGACTAGAGGGGTTTAACCCCGATGCGATCCATATCGCAACGGAGGGTCCATTGGGTTTGGCAGCGAGATCTTATTGCGTCAAAAGGGCGATTCCATTTACGACTTCATTCCATACCCTTTTTGCGGAGTACATTAATGTGAGAACGGGTATTCCCTTATCTTGGGGTTATGCATTTTTGAGTTGGTTCCACAATCCTGGAAAACGGGCGATGGCAGCAACCCCAGGATTGGTCGAGCAGCTTAAGGGCCGAGGACTTAAAAATCCGGTGCTTTGGTCACGTGGTGTTGATACCGAGCTTTTTTGTCCAAAGCCCCGCGGGTTTCTGAAGGAAAAGGAACCGGTCCTCATGTATGTGGGACGGGTGGCGATCGAGAAAAATATTGAGGCGTTTCTAAAACTGGAGACGGACGGCGTTAAATACATCGTCGGGGATGGTCCGCAGCGCGCTGAACTTGAGAAGAAATATCCTGAAGCAAGATTTGTGGGCTATAAGTTCGGGGAAGAGCTGGCGAATCACCTCGCGGATGCCGACGTTTTTGTTTTTCCCAGCCTCACGGATACCTTTGGTCTTGTCATGTTGGAGGCTTTGGCCTGTGGGGTGCCGGTAGCTGCTTTTCCGGTGCGGGGGCCTTTGGATGTGATTTTGAGCGATGAGGTGGGATGCCTTTCAGAGAATCTGAGTGAGGCGATTCAAAAGGCCAAAGGTTTGAGTCGTGAGCGTTGCCGCAATTACGCGGTGCCTTACTCCTGGAAAGACTGCGCAAAACGATTTGAAGGTTTCCTCGCGCCTATCGGAGCCTAACCAAGCCCTTCCTAGTCTTCCGTACTCAAATTCCAGAACGCCTGATGAATGCTCTCGACGGCGAGTAATTGATTGACAATGGAATCGAGCTCATCCGATGCGATCGAGGTCGGAATGAGCTTTGCAAAGATCTGTACCTCTTGATCAATGAAGGGATGAACATCGAGATCGGCAACAGGATAGTTGGCGGCCTCAAGCAGGTTTTCAAGTTGTTCGCGAATGGTTTTTTGATGGCTCCGTTCGCATATGACGCAGACGGAATAGGTGACTTCGCTCCCACCATCGTCAATCGGCCTTCGATTAATCACATTCACGACGGGTCGTAGCAGGGTGTTTCCGGCCAAAACGAAAAGCGCGGCCAGAACGGATTCCAAAATGAGATCGGCCCCGGCGCAGGCCCCTACGGCTGCGGCCCCCCAGAGCGTTGCCGCCGTGTTGAGCCCCCGAATATTGCCATCACCTTTCATGATGACCCCGGCCCCTAAAAAGCCGATTCCCGAAACAACGTAGGCAATGATATGAACGGCGCCTGGGTGCCCCGTCAGCCGATTGCCCATATCCACAAAGACTGCCGCGCCCACGGCAACGAGCACATTAGTCCTAAGGCCTGCGGTTCTTTGTCGATATTGCCGCTCAAGACCAATCACTGCCCCAAGGATGAATGCCGTTGAGAGGCTAATCAGCGTATCGAGGAGTGATTGATAGTTGAGGTTATGAAAGGCTTCTAGCGATGACAAAAGATTCATGGTGGGGTCTCTAAGATCGATTTTGGGATCATATAGAACCCCCGTGTGGTTTTAAATATGCGCACCAGAACCGTCATCTATTCTTCATTTTTAGTTAACCAACTTGTCATCCTGTCTCTGTAGCCTTTACTCAGAAAGTACCGATTAAGGGGTCATTGAGACCCAAATGGAGGACTTGATGAGAGTGATGCATACCATCCAGGCTTATGACATTTTTATCTTCATGTGGATTGCAGAAAGCAGGACACGAAGAAATCTTATCCAGGTTGCACGTTGGATCTCCAAGACGGGCGATGGCTACCTCTATCTTGCTCAGGCCATCGTGCTTTGGTGGATTGCTTCTGAGCATGCCACCGACCTTCTCTGGGCACTGACGCTCGCTTTTGTGATCGAACGCCCGCTCTATTTTGTTTTGAAAAACGGCTGTAGACGCGACCGACCTCAGGCTGCACTTAATATCCCGGGTTTTGTTACGCCCTCTGATCGATTCAGCTTTCCTTCAGGTCATACCTCTGCAGCCTTCCTGGTTGCCACATTAACCGCATCATTTTATCCCTGGTTAACCCTTCCGCTGATGCTATGGGCTTCAACCATTGGATGTTCAAGAGTCATTTTGGGGGTCCACTTTCCTACCGACACCCTGATTGGCGCCGTCATGGGATCCATGGTGGCTCTTACGAGTATGGAGATCATTTTAAGGTGAAGATTTTTTACGGTGTACAGGGAACGGGCAATGGCCACATTACGCGGGCAAGGGCCATAGCGCCTAAACTTGCGGCTGCAGGCGCCGAAGTGACCTGGCTGTTTACAGGGAGAAAGCAGGATGGCTTTTGTGAAATGGAAGTCTTTGGCGACTATCTTTGGAGAGAAGGACTGACCTTTCAGACTCGTCACGGGAACGTGCAGTACATCAACACGGCACTCAAGAACAATCTCATCAAATTGGTCTCGGACATTCGCTCACTCGATCTCACGGGTTATGACCTTGTCATCAGTGACTTTGAGCCTGTTACTGCTTGGGCAGCGCGTTTCCGCGGCATCAAGTCTCTCGGGATTGGGCACCAATATGCCTTTGGAAAGGATATTCCCGTGGCGGGCGCTGATTTCATGGGCGTTCAGGTGCTGAAGTGGTTTGCTCCAGTGACGGTCGGGGTTGGCGTTCACTGGCATCACTTCAATGATGTGATCATTCCGCCCATCATTCAAACCGATGTCCCAAGAAAATCCCCAATTGAGGGAAAGATGATCGTTTATCTCCCTTTCGAGGAAGTTTCTGAAATTCAGTCGCTATTGAAGCCTTTCAATGGTTACGAATTTCATGTTTACCACCCGAAAGGTGATCAGCCGGTTTCAGAGAGCTTCCCACACATTCAGATCAAGCCGGTTTCACGTCAGGCCTTTCAGGATGATTTCGCAGATTGTGCCGGTGTTATCTGTAATGCGGGATTTGAGCTTCCGAGTGAAGCCCTTCATTTTGGGAAGAAACTGCTCGTAAAACCCTTGCATGGGCAGATGGAACAGCTTTCCAATGCATTGGCGCTGGACCAATTAAATCTGGGCCGGGTGATGCATGATCTGGATGCGGGAGTTGTTGAATCCTGGCTTGAGAGCGGGGTTTCCCACAACGTTCAATATCCGGATGTTCCCCAAGCCATTGCCGACTGGATTATGCAAGGTGATCATACGGTCACAAAAGAATGGGTACAGAGCATCTGGGACCGTTGTCAGCGTATCAATTGATCTCTTCTTCTATCATTTAACTTTTTAATATCATCTATGGCAGGTCAAAACCTTACCGGCTTGGCGCGCATTCATGCGGCTTTTTTTAATTCTCTCAAGGGCTTCAAGGCAACCTGGATCCACGAGGAAGCCTTCAGACAGGAGGTCTATCTCTTCATTGTCGGTGCCCCTTTAGGCTTTTGGCTTGGGGAGACTGGGGTTGAGAAGCTCCTTCTGGTGGGCAGCATCATCATCGTGATGATTGTGGAACTCCTGAATACGGGTATTGAAATCGTGGTCGATCGGATTAGCTTCGAGCGCCACGAGTTGTCGGGTAGAGCAAAAGATGTGGGCTCTGCCGCGGTTTTGTCCTCACTCGTATTTGCAGGGCTTGCCTGGGGATTGATACTTATCCCCAAGTACCTCCCTTAAGGAGACTCAAAGCGGTAGGGTTTAGAACTCGATATGGACTCTACCGCC
>CAYFLM010000080.1:0-2112 GCA_964343925.1 uncultured Methylococcus sp. | reverse complement strand
GTGTGGGCATGTTCAATTTCAATCTGATCCCCGTAGTACTCAAAAATATCGTAATTAAGATATTGCTGGTTGGGGTCAATGGGCGCAGCCACTCGGCCAAAACGAAAGGCCCAATCGTCCCAAAAGAACTGAGCATTGGCACCAAAAGTATAGCCTCGTGCATCGGCCGCAAAGTCATAGGCGGCGTAGGTGAGGAAGGCCATGTTGAAAAATTGACGTCTGAGATCGCCCGAGTAGGCATTTTTATCAAAGAAATCGAGCACACTGAATTCGCCTACCGTGAGACTGAGTCTTCGGGCATCGACCTTGGCACCGAGCTGCATGGGGTCTGATTCAACTTGCTGAGTCTCACCACCAAAACCGAAGGTCTGTTTGAAATAGGACCTTGAGTTGTAGAGCCTCGGCGTCATTGAGCCGTTTTTCTGTAATTCAAAGTTCTGGATCGTGCTGCCGAGACCCTTGAGCTCTGAAAGCGGTAAGGAGGAGATGGCTTCCGGAGCCACATAGATTTCTCCTCCATCCCAGAGTTTGAGCCCAAAATAAAGGGTGGATGTCACCGTATAGGTGCTTGCCGAAAAGGGCCTCAGGGAGTTTGGGCTTCCGTTAAGGTTGGTATAAGGCGCATTGAAGCCACTTTGCTGCTGTTGAATCCAGGTCATCTGTCCATAAAGATTCCAGCGCTCATTGTCGAGATCATGAAGGCCTTCCTTGGCGAGGATGTTCATGAGATCGAATTCATCTTCTTCATGCGGGGACGGCTCAGCCGATTCGGCCAGCACTACGCGGCTTACCAGAACGGCAAGCAACAGGAAAAAAAGACGGAGAAAAGCCAGCACCCGGTCACCTGTTAATGAAAGAGGGGTGCGCTCAAAAGCCTGAAGTTCTTTATTTGCATGAGTGGGCCTCAGGTTGAGCTAGGGACAGGCGTAAATTACGGAAGGGCTAGAGAGCCCCTGAAAATCAATGAATTATACTGGATTGGGGATAGAAAAGGCCGCCTAATAGATTTCTGGAACCATCATGTCCGGGGTGGTTGGATGGCGCTGATAGTCCTCGTGATGTTCTCTTTCCGGAAGCACCACGGGCGGACGCGCGATCTCCTCATACGGGAACTGGGTGAGAAGATGATGAATACAGTTGAGACGTGCCTTCTTCTTATCCACGGCATGGACGACCCACCACGGAGCTTCCGGAATGTGGGTCCGCTCCATCATGATTTCCTTGGCTTGCGTGAACTGCTCCCAGCGACTTCTGGCATACATATCCATGGGGCTCAATTTCCACTGCTTGAGTGGATCATGAATCCGGCTTAGAAATCTGAGCTTTTGCTCGTCATCGGTAATCGAAAACCAGTACTTGATAAGCTTGATGCCAGATCGGACCAGCATCCGCTCAAATTCCGGTACGGACCTAAAGAATTCTTCATACTCATCATCGGAGCAAAACCCCATAACGCGTTCGACGCCAGCTCGGTTGTACCAGCTTCGATCGAAGAGAACCATTTCGCCTGCAGCAGGGAGATGGGGAACATAACGCTGGAAATACCATTGTGACCGCTCGCGGTCGCTGGGCGCGGGGAGCGCGACGGTTCTGCAGACACGGGGGTTGAGTCTTTGGACGATGCGCTTAATGACGCCACCCTTTCCGGCAGCGTCTCGACCCTCGAAAATGATAACGGCCTTTTGTCCCGTTGTAGCGATCCAGTCCTGAAGCTTGACCAGTTCACCTTGAAGACGAAACAGCTCCTGGAAATAATGTCGCCTATGAGCAAGATAATCTTCCTCGGATGCAGGAATCAGATGACCCTGGTCATCGAAGGCGCGATCCTCGAGATCCATCTCGAACTCTTCGTCGTAGCTATCGATCAGCTCTCTTTGTAGGCGTTGAAGGAGTTGCTCCTCGTCAACAACCGGGGTCTTGGCGTCACTCATGGGAGCACTTAAAGCATCTAACGAAGGCTCAGGCGATACGTCCCTGACTTTCCCGGATATCAACGCCTTCCATTTCGAAAATAGCGTATTCAGCGAGGTTTTGGGCATGGTGCGTAATTCTCTCAAGAGATTTGGCGACGACAGCCATGTTTAATGCTACACCCAGATCGGTGTTGCCATC
>CAYFLM010000079.1:0-6145 GCA_964343925.1 uncultured Methylococcus sp. | reverse complement strand
TCCTTCAACACCCTATTACTGCTTGGGCTGACCCTGATCAGCGTTTCCTTCAGAACCCTTGCCGCAGATCTGCCCATACCCGCGCCCCCAACTATTGCTGCGAAGTCCTACGTTCTGATGGATTTTAACAGCGGGAAAATTCTGGCCGAGAGCAATGGGGATACCAGACTTGAGCCCGCAAGTCTGACCAAAATCATGACGGCGTACATCACCTTCCAAGAGCTTTCTAAAGGAAATCTACACTTAGATGATATGGTCACCATCAGCGAGAAGGCTTGGCGCGCTGAGGGATCACGCATGTTTGCCGAGACTGGAGCAAGCGTTGCCGTTGAAAATCTTCTTAAAGGCATGATTATTCAGTCGGGCAACGATGCGAGCATTGCCCTTGCAGAACACATCGCGGGAGATGAAACGGTTTTTGCCGAACTGATGAATCAGAATGCGCAAAGACTAGGAATGGTGAATACCCACTACGTCAACAGCATGGGACTTCCCGACCCAAATCACTACTCCAGCGCCAAAGACATGGCCTTATTGACGCAGGCCCTGATCCGGGACTTTCCCGAGTACTACAAGTGGCACTCCATCAAGGAGTTTGTCTTCAACAACATCAAACAGCAAAACAGAAATCGTCTTCTTTGGACAGACCCATCTGTGGACGGAGTTAAGACTGGCCATACCGACGGCGCAGGTTACTGTCTCGTTGCTTCCGCAATCAGAAATAATATGCGACTAATTTCAGTCGTTATGGGAACCGGGAGCGACAGCGCCCGGGCTTCTGCAAACGCCGAGTTGCTCAATTATGGGTTCAGATTCTACGAAACAAAACAGCTTTACCACGCCGGTGAGAAGCTATCAGAGGCTCGCGTCTGGAAAGGGACAGAATCGACTCTAGCCATAGGGCTCAATCAAGATTTCTCAGTGACTTTCCCTAGAGGTCAATATGAGAACCTCAAGGCTACGATGGAGATTAACAACAGCCGGGAAGCCCCCATTAGTCAAGGCGAAAAGATGGGCGAGGCAAAGGTCATCCTAAACGGGGAAATCATTGCCCAACAAGACCTTGTTGCGCTGCAAGCGGTCGAGAGAGCCGGGATATTCAAACGCCTGTTCGATGAGATTGCCATGAAAATAAAGAAGTAGTCGCCATGGGAATTAGCCAACAGCTTGTCTACCTGAACGGTGATTATCTGCCACTATCCGAGGCCAAGATTTCGGTCTTGGATCGAGGCTTCCTATTTGGAGACGGCGTCTACGAAGTCATTCCAGTCTACTCTGGAAAACCATTAAGGCTTGAAGCACATCTTAAAAGGCTCACCAACAGCCTTGAGGGGATCCGTATCGCTCCGCCCTTGACCGGGGCACAGTGTGAGGAAATCATAGCTCGCCTGCTTGATGGCACTGAAGACCAGTACGTGTATCTGCAGATCACTCGAGGCGTAAGCCCAAAGCGGGACCATGCCTTTCCAAAAGAACCCGTGAGTCCCACGATTTTTGCAATGTGCAATCCAATAGCTCCGCTTCCCCAAGGCGGAGTATCGGCAATTACTGTTGAAGATACGCGTTGGCACCGTTGCGACATTAAAGCCATTACGTTACTGGCCAACATTCTTGGTCGTCAGGATGCGGTAGAGCAATCCGCAGCCGAGGCCATTCTGATTCGTGATGGAAATGCCGCCGAGGGAGCCGCAAGTAATCTGTTCATTGTTAAACATGAAACGGTCATCACGCCCCCCAAGTCCCCAGAAATCTTACCAGGAATTACCCGTGACCTCGTGCTCGAGCTTGCGGCGAAGCTTGGGATTGAAACCGCAGAAAGAACCATCAGCGAGACGGAACTCAGATCCGCTGATGAGATCTGGCTTACCAGCTCGACTCGTGAAATTTTGCCAGTTATCCGTCTGGATGGCGTCCTTGTCGGCAACGGAAACCCTGGCGGCGTTTGGCATACGCTCATGCGGGCCTACCAGTCGGCCAAGGGCTGAGAGGGCTTAATCTTGGGCAATGAGGACAAAGAAACTTTACTGGAATTTCCTTGTGATTTTCCTGTAAAAGCGATGGGCTTGGCCCAAGACGACGAATTTTCCGGCTTCATATCTGAAATCGTCCAGCGCCATGCCCCTTCGAGCAACCTCGAGACGTTGACCTCAAAAATTAGCAGCGCTGGAAAATATATATCGGTCACCGTGATTGTTCTAGCCGAAAATAAACAACAACTCGATTCGATTTACTTGGAATTAACGGGTTCACCTAGAGTCGTCATGGCGCTCTAGTCAACCACCCCAACCTTAACGACAGGGTAACCATCGGATATGTCCTCGGTAGAACACATCACAAGCCCCCCCGAGGAGCACCTCCGCCAGCATCTGGGTGAAGTGGTCGCTTTACTTGAAAAGCAGCGACTTGAAGAGGCTATCATCCAGCAACAGTCCATGCCGCACCACGATCTAGTGGAAACGCTCATGCAGAAGCGTTATCAAGCGGCCCTAAAGCTCAAGCTCGATGGACTTCACTCAGCCGATATTGCCTATATCCTAGAAGCTCTTCCTGTAGATCAGCGCCTGATCGTCTGGAACTTAGTCGAATCCGAGCTTGATGGTCAAATTCTGCTTGATGTTTCCGATGCTGTTCGCGAAACGCTTATCTCATCAATGGATAAGAGCGAACTGCTCTCTGCCACAGAACAACTCGAAACAGACGAGATTGCAGACCTGGCTCCGGACCTTCCCGAAGAGGTCATGGAGGAACTGCTTGAAACACTGAATGATCAAAATAGAGAGCGACTACAGTCAGTTCTCGCCTCTGAAGAACATACTGTAGCCGCCCTGATGGATTTCGGGATGGTTACCATTCGAGAAGATGTCTCTCTGGGAGTTGTCCTGCGCTATCTGAGGCAAAGGGGTGAACTACCCGAACACACGGATAAGCTGTTCGTCGTCAATGATGAGAACATTCTAAGAGGGGTGCTGCCCCTCAAACGTCTCGTCACCAACAACCCGGAAAAGCCTGTCTCAGAAATAATGGCGCGAGATCTTGTCTACTTCCACCTAGACGATGATGCCGATGATGCGGCCCGGGCATTTGAGAGATATGACCTGCTCTCAGCACCCGTCGTGGACAAAGACCACAAGCTTCAAGGAAGGCTGGGTATCGACACCATCGTCGACTTAATCAGACGACGATCTGATGAGGAGCGATTGGCAGAAGCAGGTCTAAGAGAGGACGAAGACATCTTCTCTGGTGTCTGGAAGAGTGCGAGCAACCGATGGTTCTGGCTTACTATTAACTTAATTACCGCCTTCGCAAGCACTCGTGTCATCGGGGTTTTTGAAGCGGCTATTGTTAAAACCGTAGCCTTGGCTTCCCTTATGCCCATCGTTGCCGGCATAGGCGGCAATACCGGAAACCAGACCAGCATGTTGATCGTAAGGTCGCTTGCTCTTGGACTCATCAATCTTAAGAACCTCAAGAGGATGATCCTTAAGGAGATGGTGATTGCGCTATTAAACGGAATCATGTGGGGAACAGTTCTTGGTCTTCTTGCCTATGCCTTATATGACAACCGCGATCTCGGATACGTTATGGCTGGTGCGACCTTACTGAACTTATTGGTAGCCGCCATCATGGGCCTGTCTATTCCACTGATTCGTTATTACATGGATAAGGACCCTGCTATTGGTACCACCGTCCTACTAACGGCCATGACTGACAGCATGGGCTTCTTCATTTTTCTCGGCTTAGCGACAGTCTTCCTGCACTGACATGCAGAACGTTGTACTTCGCCGCTTCGCTCAACTGCCATATGCGGGTATTTGGGAGGAGATGCGGTCGTTCACAAACAACAGAGGCCCCTCAACTGTCGATGAAATCTGGTTACTTGAACACGACCCTGTCTTTACACTAGGACTCAACGGTTCGACGGAACATCTGCTAGTAAAAACTCAAACACCGATAGTGCGAACGGATCGTGGGGGACAGGTGACTTGGCACGGGCCAGGCCAGCTCATGGTTTACACGCTGCTCGACTTGAATCGGATGGGAATTGGCATCAAAACGCTGGTTTTTCGACTGGAACAGGCTGTTATCCAAACTCTAAAACACTATGGCATTAAAGCGGAT
Source organism: uncultured Methylococcus sp. (assembly GCA_964343925.1). Lineage (GTDB taxonomy): Bacteria > Pseudomonadota > Gammaproteobacteria > Methylococcales > Methylococcaceae > UBA6136. The sequence goes on along the minus strand of CAYFLM010000079.1, from coordinate 2,026 downwards.
GTGGTACCGGGTGCTCCAGGGGTGTATGTTGAAGGTCGAAAAATAGCGTCCATCGGGCTGCGTGTGAAGAAAGGTTTCTCTTACCATGGTCTGAGCTTAAATGTCTGTAATGATTTATCGCCGTTCAAGTCCATCAACCCCTGCGGGTACGAAAACCTCGAAATGACAAGCCTGATAGAGCTGGGTTTACCGACTAGCCTTGCCTCTGCCAGCATGGCCCTGCTTAACAATTTATTGAATGCGCTTCAGCTCAAACCCCAGGTAGCCCCTAAACCATGAATTGGCTCAAAAATTTACTTACTAAAGGATCAGGATCAAGCAAGGCGGCATCAGCTGAAGCACATCGCACCGCCCGAGAATCCTTGAAAACACTACAACTTACATTGATCAAACAACTTCCTCCGTCAGCCTTCCCTGAGGCAGCCAAGAAGTTGGGCCTCGCAAAAGTGGGAACCATTGTTATTCAACAAGATGATGAATTTGCTGTTGTCTATGATCATTGTATTCACCACCATCGAAGAACGGGTAAAAATATCATTGAAAGAATGGCTGAATCAGACACTTCGGCCGACATGCTCATGGCGTTGAATGATTCTTTCTTTTCAGTCTTCAAAGTTGATGAGATTAACCCTCATCTCGGCGCCCAACTTACCGATCTGATCACAGGTGCTCCGCTGTCTTTATTCGACCGAAGCGTTGCGGACAATGGACAAAAGAATCTTCTCCTTGTTGGAAGACTTGTACCCATCGATGGGGGTTATATATCCACAGGATGGCTAATTCCTACACTCGAACCGGTATTTGAATCCCGTTTGAAACCTATTATTGAGCGATTTACAAACTCAAGAGATCAATTGTCAGAAACTCAGCATGCCGCGATGGAAGCTCAGATATTAAGAGTTTGTCTTCAATTCACTAGTGAAGATCTTGGGTTTTTTACCGACATGGATTTCACATGAAAAATAAAGATTCGTTCAGCCATGATCAAAAATCCCAACATAGCGTAGGCGAGATCAAAGACCCGTTGCTGCCTACCTCCAGGTTTTCACCGGATACCCACCAAAGAAATGCTGCAAAGGTCAGCAGAATTCCAATCAAAGTCGAAGCTCAGCAGCCTATTAGAAAGCCTGACTGGGTCAGAATTAAGCTTGGAAACCAAGGAGAAATCAATCGCATTCGAACTTTGCTTAGGAGTCAGGCTCTACACACGGTTTGTGAAGAAGCTGCATGCCCAAATTTGTCTGAATGTTTTTCTACGGGGACAGCGACTTTCATGATTTTGGGAGACATCTGTACGCGTCGTTGTCCATTTTGTGATGTTGCACATGGAAAACCCAAGACCCCAGATCCCGATGAACCCTCTAGACTTGCTCAGTCCGTCCTACAACTCAATCTCAAGCACGCAGTGATTACATCCGTGGATCGTGACGATCTTCGGGATGGCGGGGCGTCACACTTTGCCCAGTGTATAGCCAGCATTAGAACATCGAGTCCATCGACCCGTATAGAAATATTAGTACCTGATTTTAGGGGAAGAATGGATCCTGCCTTATTGCAGCTCAGCCTGAATCCGCCTGACATCTTCAATCACAATCTCGAGACTATCCCACGCCTCTACAAGGCCATTAGACCGGGAGCAGACTACCATCATTCTCTCCAATTACTAAAAGCATTCAAAGCACAAAATCCGGATGTATTAACCAAGTCAGGGATCATGCTCGGTATGGGCGAGGAAATCGCCGAGGTCATCGAAGTTCTGCATGACCTGAGGCAGCATGCCTGCGATATGTTGACCATCGGTCAATATCTTCAACCAAGTAAGGAACATTTACCCGTTCGGGCCTACATAACACCCGAGCTGTTTGCAGAACTGAAAAACACCGCTTTGGAACTAGGGTTCTCCCATGTTGCAAGTGGTACATTTGTTCGCTCTTCGTATCACGCTGAACAGCAGGCACAATCTTAGCCCATAAAAAAACCCCACCCTTTGTGAGGATGGGGTTTTTTAGCGTTCTTTTGGCGCCGG
>CAYFLM010000078.1:0-6145 GCA_964343925.1 uncultured Methylococcus sp. | reverse complement strand
AAAACACTTTGCAAGTCTGGCTTTCACAAGTGGGCGGTCGAAACGAGTAAGCGCTTTGATGTGCGGCAGGGAAAATTGATTACAAGTTATGTGTGCACTCGCTGTGGAGCGAAAAAAAATGAGGCCGTTTAGTGTTCTTAAAACCGCTCAGAAAGGAAGAACTCCATATGTTCCGCGCAGAATTCGTCAAGGTTCCAATGTCGGCTGCTCAAAACATGCCAGTGCGGTTCGGGAATGATGTAAATCTGTGCAAAGCAATCGCCTAAGTCTCCCTCAGAAAAGGTTTGGACACTAACTCTCTCGTAGAAATCATCCTCATATTCATCAAGCAATGAGAACTCATTGGGGGTAATATCCTCATAGAGGATGCCCGAGGTTTCGGATTCAGGACCACTGGCCCTAACCCCCGGGAAACGGCACCCATTCACCTGATAGCAGGCGTACCCCCTAATCGTTGCCTTCGTGCCGTAAGGCACACGGCCAATGACTTTGTTTATAACAACCGGGGCACAAAGAGTTCCATAAGCGAAGAGACTTGACGCATTTTTCTGACTAAGCGCCTTCACAGAAGGCCCAGCCCTGACAATTGATCTGCAAGCACCCTTAGCGCCTGTGCTCGGTGGCTGATGTCATTTTTTTGGTTATGCGGCAACTCAGCTACTGTCCTTCCAAGACTCGGTATAAGGAATAGCGGATCATAACCAAATCCATCCCGGCCCGAAGGGCGCTCCGCAATTTGCCCCTCCCATATCCCCTGCGCAATGATTGGGCTGGGATCTTTTGAATGACGCATGAAAACAAGAACGCATCTAAAGCGAGCACCTCTAAGGTTCGAAGGCACACCCTCCATCAATTGCATAAGCTTCTGGTTGTTTTCTGGATCCTTTGCCATTGGGCCAGCATAACGGGCCGAATAAATCCCGGGCTCACCCTTTAAAAAATCCACCTCGAGCCCAGAGTCGTCTGCTATGACAGGATGATCTGTGTATTGAGCCGCATTCCTAGCTTTTAGAATGGCATTCTCAACAAAAGTGAGTCCCGTCTCCTCGACTTCTATCACACCAAAACTGGACTGAGGCATTGTCCGAAGACCCAAGGGCTCTAGTATCGAGTTCAGTTCATTCAGCTTCCCAAGATTGTTACTGGCGAGAACAACTTCTTTCATTGGCTCAAATATCCACGAATCTATTTGAGTCTAGGTACCATCAAGAATTTGGCGTTGGTGCTCCATCAAAGATCGTATCCCAGAGCTGGCTAGATTCAAAAGTTGATCTAGTTCTTCGCGGCGAAAGGCATGACCCTCTGCTGTCCCCTGAATCTCGATGAAGGCTCCAAGATCATTCATTACTACATTCATATCTGTTTCAGCTTCACAATCTTCTTTGTAATCCAGATCGAGGACCGGTGTTCCCTTGTAGATCCCAACTGAGACCGATGCGATTTGTCCGTGCATGGGATCTTTCTTGAGTTTCTGAGCACGCATCAAAGATTGAATGGCAAGTGATAAGGCGACAAATGCACCTGTTATGGACGCTGTGCGGGTTCCACCATCCGCTTGAATGACATCGCAGTCTATCGTTACTGTTCTCTCACCGAGAGAGACCAGATCGACACCCGCCCGCAGGGAACGGCCTATGAGACGCTGGATTTCCATTGTCCGGCCAGATTGCTTACCTTTACTGGCCTCACGGCCAGACCGTTCATGAGTCGCACGAGGCAACATGCCATATTCCGCTGTCACCCATCCACTCCCTTTCCCTTTAAGGAAAGGAGGCACGCGCTCTTCAACGGATGCCGTGCAGATGACCTTGGTTTCCCCAAACTCGACCAGTACTGAACCCTCCGCATGTTTGGTGAAATGCGGTGTAAGTTTGATCTGCCTTAACTGATCTGGATTTCTACCACTCGGTCTCATTTGTACTGCTATTTAGTTGAAATTGGTGCGAGTATAACGGATCTCCCCTGCAGGACACTCAAACCAAAGTCATGAAGCTAAAACATGCCTTATTTATTGCGGGTTTTGCTGCTCTCGCAGTCATTGCTCCACTCGCATACAAAATTGATCGAATGTCACAAGCATCAAGTCTCCCTGATAGGCAGCAAAAGATGATGGGGCTTATCGATCAAGTTGAGATTCAGATCGATTCACTTGGGATTCCCTCAATCAAGGCAGGACATAGAGTCGACGCCTACTGGGCGTTGGGGTATTTTCATGCAAAGGATCGTCTTTTTCAGATGGACCTTATAAGACGAAAGATGAGGGGACGCCTTTCAGAAATTTTTGGTCCCGCAACAGTGGAGAGCGATAAAGCGCAAAGATTATTGGGTTTCACACAAGTTGCTGAACAGGTGTTGAAGAATATTCCCGAAAATAAGATCAAAGTTCTGGATGCCTATTCTGCAGGCGTCAATATGTTCATACGCAGCATGAAAGCCCGCCCTTTTGAAATGGAAGCCTTAAATTATGAACCCGAACTGTGGAGTCGAGAGGACAGTATTCTGGTTGCACTAAGCATGTTTCAACTCCTCAGCAATCAAGAGTTAGATGAGCGAATGCTGACCATCATGAATCAGGCGCTCCCGAAGGATCTCGTCTCGTTCCTGACGCCCGACTACGATCCATTCGTTGATCCCGATTTAAAATTGGATAAGCGCACATATAAGAGTCCGTCGATACCCGTCGAATCCATTAAGCGCTCCTTAAGCACCAAAGCAGAAAACGCTCACAGCCAATCCATATCCGAGCCTCAGGGCCCCCTGGGCTCCAATGCATGGGCAGTTTCCAGCAAGCTAACGAAAGATGGGCGAGCCATATTGGCTAATGATATGCATCTACCCCTGCACTTACCCAACATCTGGTACAGAGCAAGCCTCGCTTGGCCTCAGGCATCAATGACTGGCGTTACCATTCCTGGACTACCACTTGTCATTGCTGGAACAAACGGACGGGTAGCCTGGGGTTTTACCAACGTCGATGGTGACTTTCTTGACCTTGTCAAATTGGACATGCACCCGAAGGATCCCCAACTCTACAAGGCCCACAACGGGTGGTTGTCATTAACAAAAGTCAGCGAAACAATCACCATCAAGGGGCATCCTCCTCTGATAGAGGAGTACAACAAGAGTATTTGGGGGCCTGTCGCTAAAAATCCCATATTGGGAATGCCGGTTAGTATCCACTGGACGGCCCTTCAGCCGGAAGCGATCAATCTCAACTTGATGGATATGGATTCCGTGAGCAATGTCGAACAGGGGCTTCTGACAATGAAAGGCGCAGGGGGGCCGCCCCAAAACGCCGTACTTGCAGATGCGGAAGGCCATATTGGCTGGACCATTATGGGCTTCATACCCAAACGAAAGGGAATGGACGGAACAGTCTCGATCAACTGGAGCAGTGGAAACGTCGGATGGGAAGGTTATGTAGGCACTTCTGAAAAACCTGAACTCATTGATCCTCAATCTGGATATATCATTACGGCCAACAACCGGATGGTGAGCGCGAACTACCCCTACATTATTGGTCACAATTACTCATACAGCTATCGCGCTAAGCGTATTCAAGAACTCCTCAACGGACGATCCAAAATGAGTGAATACGATCAACTTGTAATCGCCCTAGATACCAAGGCGGAACCTTATGAATATTTTCAGAATAAAGCCATAGCGACCTTGTTGGGAATGGCAGATTTAGAGGATAACCTAGCGCTTAGAGAACTCCTGAGCGCCTTGAAGCGTTGGAATGGTCGGATGGATACAGAGAGTGTAGGTATTGATTTCTTGGTTCAGTGGCGTAAGGACTTAGGAAAAATGATTCTGGGCCCCATGCTCGAAAAATGTAAAGCACTAGACCCGAATTTCCAATACCGCTGGAAACAACAAGATGTTCCTGTCATGGCCCTAGTGGATGCTTCGAATCCAGAAATACTGCCCGCGCGCTTTACGTCATGGAGTCAGTTACTAGAAACAAGCATTAGAGAAACGCTGCATACGCTGATCACCAGGAGTGCTGATCATAAAGGGATCGGCAAGACGTGGGGTCAAGTGAGCCTAATCAAAGTCCAGCATCCTTTTAGTCGGCAATACCCATTATTGGGACGGCTCTTAGATATGCCACCTGTTGCAGCCGCTTGCGATGCTTATTGCGTGAAAGTACTTAATGAGAGCCATGGAGCCAGCGAGCGGATGGTCATCTCGCCCAACCATTCTGAGGATGGGTTCTTCGAGATGCCCGGCGGACAATCTGGGCACCCGATTTCTCCCAATTACGGGGACGAGCAATCAAATTGGGCCCGCGAGCACAAAGCGCCCTTCAAGCCAGGTCATGTTCGAACTGAAGTACACTGGTTGCCCGCTAGCACGAACTAGAATGATCATGATCGAGTGTCAAAAGAGGGTAAGATCGTACAAACCTTTCAATGAGCACGGCATTAAAAAGTCGACGAAGCGCTCCATTTATCTGTTGGTCTTTTTTCTAACATGCTCCTTCACCTTTTCGGCATCCAGTGAGGATCTTGAGTCTCAAATAGAAGATGAAACAACCATTTCTGCAGAATCTCTAAGAAAATGGGCCCAACAGAGAAGACTGGATCGAGGAGATCCCCTAAGTCTTCCTAATGGCAATTTCCCCATTGACCCTGAAACATCGATTGACGAACTACCGAACGATATAGGGACAAATCTTCTTTCACAGTGGAATCAGCGCCACAGCGGCCAAAGAGGTCACAGGCGACATGGCAGAGGCACTCGTCATCATCCTCACAAAGGAAGCATGTCCAGGATAAAAAACCATCGCTAGCACATGATAAAAATGAGATGAATCTTGAATTTCCCTTGTACAGTCCCAACTATGTCATGAGTTAAAAATAATGGAATCAAATAACCGGACCGAAGAAATGAAAGAGAATCCATTTTTGATCCCCTTTGACAAACTACCCACAACAATACCTTTATTTCCGCTCGCCCACGCGGTCGTCATGCCCGGCTGTCACCTACCTCTGAACATTTTCGAACCCAGATATCTCACCATGGTTGGTGACACGCTAAAAAAAGATAGGTTAATTGGAATGATCCTTCCCGAGGAGACGCTTAAATCTGAAGGTGTGACCTTCAAAACGGGAACCGCGGGAAGAATCATTTCGTTCAATGAAACCCCGGACGGCAAAATATTAATCATCCTCTCAGGGGTATGCCGATTTGATATCGTCAAGGAGCTAGACGATGAACACCCTTACCGAACAGCCGAGGTGAGTTGGGGTAGATTCCAATCAGACTATGAAGCAGCATCGGACATGACAAATCAGGAGAGAGAACGTCTGTTTGATCTGTTAAGGAGCTATTTTGGCAAAAAAGGTTATCAAACAGACTGGAATAGCGTTGAAGAACTCCCTACTAACCTCTTGGTAAATGCACTAACTGGGCAATTGCCTCTTGAAACCAGAGAGAGACAGGCGCTCATAGAATCAATCTCACCAACAGAGCGTCTGGATAAGTTGATTCATCTTCTCGAGTTTGATGTTGCTGATTCTAACGGCACCCTAGCCATCCGGCACTGAGGGTTAGTCCTGACTTGATCTCGCTTTTGATATATAGTCAATGCGTGGAGCCTCATATTGAGAACTCTGCAGATTCGACAGATATAACAACGAATAAGGAGGACTCATGAGTGCTACGCCTAAAACCTGCGAATCCTGCTCCAGTGACCGGATTACAATTGGCAGCAAGTTTTACGAATTACCGGCTTGGAGAAGATACATAGGAGCGATCCTCATCTATCTCCCTCTATTTTTCTCTCTTCCTTTTGTCGTCATTGGAGCTGTTATTCTTTGGAGCCACCTCACAATGCTCGGCGCTAAGAATATCCGGAGCTTTCGGGAGTTTGTCCCAAAAGGAAGCACACATCGCTATGCGAAATTGAGCGATCAGATTACCTTCAAAATGGATCCTACCGCTCCATGGGCAAGCCTCAAAATATTCTGGGCCTTCAACTGCAACTACTATTGTCCTCTTAGTGTTGGAATATATGAATGGTCGGCCTATCTGGTTAAAACCGTAGAAAACTTCTGGTGCCCCTTCTTCCATGAGCGGAAGGCACTCTATAAAGAATCATCAATCGATAAGTCATACTGGCACATCATCCCCGAAAACA
>CAYFLM010000077.1:0-6355 GCA_964343925.1 uncultured Methylococcus sp. | reverse complement strand
AATTTGATACCGTTGCAAAGCTGCTCAATCACTTCAAGCCCGTCAGCACATTAGCCTTTTGCAACACTAAACAACAATGCAAGCTCCTTACCGATTTCCTCCACTCCAAAGGATTCAGCGTTCTTACACTCCATGGGGATCTAGAACAGCGTGATCGCGATCAAGTATTAGTGCTGTTCTCTAATCGGAGCTGTTCGGTTTTGGTCGCAACGGATGTGGCCGCACGAGGGCTCGATATTAATCAGATTGAAGCCGTAATCAATGTCGACGTCTCTCCAGATCCTGAAGTACACGTCCACCGAATCGGACGGACAGGACGTGCGGGGGAGACAGGGCTGGCCCTTAGCCTGGTTTCGCTACCTGAAATGCCATCCCTCGTGAAGATCGAGCAATACCAAAAGCAGACACTCGCCTGGTATCCAATGGATAGCCTTAAATCTGGCGAAGGCGCGATACTGAAACCTCCGATGATCACGATACAGATATTGGGTGGACGTAAGGAAAAGATCCGCCCTGGAGATGTACTTGGGGCACTGACTGCGGGCACAGGCTACGGGCGTGATGAGATAGGCAAAATCAACGTAACCGAGTTTGTAACGTACGTTGCAGTAAAACGCGAAATTGGCCGTGAGGCCGTTAGAAAGTTGAATGCAGGATCGCTCAAAGGTAGGCCGGTAAAATCCCGCATCCTCTAAACGCAATCGATTTTAACTCAAGAGATGTTGCGCATCCGCACCCAACGAATGGAGTGTCAAGACTCTCATTCTAGGAACCCATCAGGAATTTAGCTAACAAAGTTTTAGCAGTTATTGCATAACCGTAGTAGGTAGGACAATCATCTGTCCTACCCCTACACTCATCTAAAGATCAATCCTACTCTAGGACAGGATCAAAAAGAGATCCCCAACCATCCATCCCTGATGGCTAACTCCCTCTCGGGAGGTCTTCAGCAGATCTATAGCACGGCCTAATACTGTGATGGTTTTTTAGGCCCTTGGGTGTTACCAAAAACGCCGCCTTCTTTGCTATCGCCACAAGCAGACAGCGAGAGCGCAAGAACCACGAGTACGAATAGGTGTTTGATGATTTTCAAGATAGAACTCCAGGACGATCTGTCCGAATCAGCGTTGATAGACTGAACGACCATGGCTTGGGGGATACCCCCATAGTGACAAATTCAGATGACCTGTTGCTAGAACAAGCCTTCATCAGACCTAAGAGGATAGAGAACGTTCACTCCAAAATCATTTGGATCAGGGCTGAAGCGTCTTCTGCATGGAAAAACGAAACCCTTTCGTCCGATTAATGTTTGCCACACACCATCTGATAGAGCGCAAAAAGTACGGTCTGCGGCTGAATATCTTTCCAGGCTTTTTCACCCTGAAAAGCCCCCAGCAAGGTACCTGTGGCCATTTCTCCCGAGTAAATTCTGCCACCATCACTCATGGCCATCTCAGTCGCACAATCGAAGGTGCTCAAAAAAACGATCGATCGATAATTCTCTGAACCATCCTTTGAATGTTGGGGCGAAGCATAACTGTTCATCCACCACACATCGAAAGCGCCTTCAGGTGTTTTTTTAACCTTGGATAATTCGACGTAAAAGGTAATCCCTTCAACATCGCCTACGGCGACCCATTCGGCGTGCACAGCATTCACGAAGAAAAAACAGCAGCAGAAAAAAAACGTTGAGAAGCAATTCAGGGATCGCTTTGTCTTCATACTGAAGTCATCTCCATGATACGTAATGGGCTACCTGCAAAAACAGGCTAAATAGGATTCGTTTATCTAGCCTTTTAGGGGCAGTCCATTATCGGAAGCTGAGCGCTCTGAAAGGCATTGGTCCAATCTTAAACGTTTTGGAATCCGCGCTACAATCCAGTTCATTCAGCTTTAAGATCTCGTGAACTCAAAGCATCACCATAAGCCCCTATTGGAAGTCCATGAACCTCGAACTGCTATCGAGCCTTTTAAATTCAAGCTTTTTACAGAGCTCTGTGGAGGGCATGCTTTTACTTTGGATTGGTGTGGCATTTGGGTGTGGCTATCTCTTGAACCTTGTCGGCCTTCCCCCATTGGTCGGTTATCTGGTCGCAGGTTATTTACTCGCGTTCGTTGGTCAGCACCCCAACAGCCTGGTGGAGTCCACTTCGGAACTCGGCATACTCATGCTGCTCTTCACGGTGGGATTAAAACTTAGACCCAGGACATTGTTCAAAAGAGAAGTTCTGGGAGTCGGATTACTGCATGTCTTGATGGTGGCCTCCGTTTCTGGCCTCATCTTTTTATTTCAGAACCAGGAAATCAAAGGGGGACTTTACCTCGGTGTCGCACTGGCCTTTTCGAGCACTGTTCTGGCGGTCAAGGTACTCGATGACAACGGGGAAATCTCAAACTTTCAAGGTAGAACGGTCTTAGGCATTCTGATTTTTCAGGATGTTCTAGCGGTTGGCATGATGATGCTTGTGGGCTCCGGAGCACCTTCACTCTGGAGTCCTCTATTCTTATTCTTACCACTCTTCGCCCCTGTCTTTACAAAAATCTGGGAGACAATTCAAAGTGACGAACTACGGCTCATTGGAGGCGTACTTTTAGCACTTGCTGGCGGGCAAGTGGCCCACTACCTAGGCCTGAGCCCTGAGTTGGGGGCCCTGATCATGGGCCTTTTACTCTCCAATCACCCAGAGGGTGAGGATCTCGCCAAAAAGCTCTGGAGCATTAAGGAGCTTTTTCTCGTAGCCTTCTTCCTCAAGATCGGACTCGAAGGCTTACCTACCTTGGAGCAAGGTCGACAGGCATTATGGCTTTTGTCCTTTCTTCCTTTTCAAACCCTGCTTTTTTTTATGCTGATGGTGTTCACCGGACTTCGTGCTCGGACCAGCTTCGTCTCAGCGCTATCACTCACAACCTACAGCGAATTTAGTTTAATTGTTGCAGGCCCTCTGGTGGAGATGGGTCTACTCGAGGAAACATGGATACCGATACTAGGCATCACGGTCTCAAGCTCATTGGCTTTGGGCGCACTGTTAAATCGAAACCCGCAAGCCCTTTTTAATCCTCTGGAGAGATTCCTTAAGCCATTGGAACGCAAAGTACCCCACCCAGATCAAATCCCACCCAGCTTTGGCGGAGCACAATGGCTGGTCGTCGGCGTAGGAAGAACCGGGCAATCGGCGTATCGAGCACTCCAAAACCAAGGCCAAAAGGTCGTGGGCATTGATGCGGATCCCGTTCGCGTCCAGCAGCTTAGATTACAAGACATCTTAGTGGTCTACGGTGATGTAGAGGATCCTGCTCTATGGAGTCAAGCGTCCCTAGAAAGCCTCCATGGAATCATGGTGTTACTCCCCAACTTCAAAGCGCGTTGTCGTGCCGTGACCTATATCCGGCAACAAGGATTTACGGGGCTGGTTGGTACCGTTTTCTATCGTGAGGAAGAGGATAGAATCCTCCACGATAGAGGCGCTGATGTTGTTTACCACCCTCTGACGGAGGCCGGTGCAGAGCTTGCAGAAAGAATCTTCACTATCAACTCTAATGCGCCAACAATCGAGAACCCAACTCTAAGCTTAGTTGAGATGGACAACCATGAAACGTAAGGTCTCTGTAATATTGGTCTCTACATTTCTTATAACCAGCAGCCATGCGTTTGATAAAAGCTCATCCTGCGATGACAACGCAATTGGTGTAGTGCTACAAAAATATTTCCATCGCCGAGAAATCCAGTTCCACATTGAGCAGACTCATTGCAAAGGTGAATGGGCTGTTTTTTCGGGAACCCTAGGCCCGTTGTCAAGGCCAGACGATGGACCTCAAGGCGCTCCATCTTCTTTCGTCTTGAGAAAGCGTCATGCTTGGAAGATCATGCCTAAAGCACAAGTCTGTGGAACCTATGAGCCCTCCAAACCCGAACACTACCCACCTGATGCTCAAGTCCCGAAAGCCCTCTACCAAGAAGCTTGTCTTGCGGGCTAGATTCAAGCCCTAAAAAGCGTTAAGTTTTTAGGCTAAATGCCCATCGCCTAACAAGAATTATGGAACTGGATAGCTACTTCACGGGATCGCTTTTGATTCTAACTTTTATCGCCCTTTCAGCATTGGGTGTTTTTTTTGTTAGAAGAATAAAAGGCATCAGGAAACTTACCAGCCATCATGAAGTGATGGGCTATTTCTTCCCGCTGGCAGGCAGCATTTATGGGGTGCTTTTAGGGCTGGTCGTCGTCAATTCCATTTCACTGTTTGAAACTGCGCGCAATACGGTGAATGCTGAAGCCACGGATCTCGTATCGATCTATACCCTAGCCAACTCATTACCTTCATTAGAGCGAGAGACGATTCATGCACTTTGTAAAAACTACGCACATGCTGTCATTGAGAGTGAGTGGAACACGATGGATAAAGGCCTGCATCACCCCAAGGCCCGCATTTATGTCATCAATCTTTTTGAAACCATCTTAAAGTCCACCGATCGGGGAAATAACTTAGGACAGGCATTCCTGGAGAACACACAGAGCCTTTGGAAAAATCGAAGAGAACGACTGGATGTCTCCGCGCGCACCATCCCTGAAATCGAATGGCTTGCTCTTTGTGTGGGCGGTATTCTCGTAGTGCTTTTTTCCTATATGTTCGTAATGGATAGCCTCATGGTTCAACTGGCAGGGACCACGATTCTCGCCACCATGATTGCCCTTAATATCTTTCTGGTCCTCCTCTTTGGAAGCCCCTTTTCAGGAGATCTCAGGGTCAGCGACTTTCCCTTTAGAAATGCACTCGAAACTTTCGAAGACATTGACCAACATACCCAACAGGCCACCGCTGGTTCAATTCAGCCCATCTCCAAGGTAGTTCCCTAAGATCTCACCGGACCTTCCCTAGAAGAGTTCTATCTTTCGGCATTGAGCTTCCTCGTAGATACAAACGGCTACACGCTGGAAACACCCTTGAAACGGAGAGCAAGTTAACTGTGCGTTCAGGAGATCAGGCTCCTTCTTAAATACGCTCAGATAGGTAATCACATGCATACGCTCGCCACATCACTCAAGATCGTTCTCGTTCTATTTATCTTTACACTCCAGACGACCCAGGCGGAAACCAACGACAACGCCAATCAGAGTCACCCCCACTCCGAAAAAAATCATGACGCGTGGATCAAGCACCATAACGAGTCGCTTTTATCGCTCCACGACAAACTTGGACTTAAGCCTGAACAAGAAGAGGCATGGAAACAATGGAGCAGTGCGTTCCTTTTTACAGATAAAGATTGGGAGGCCCATGAACAAAAGAAACGCGAATGGGAACATTTAACAGCCCTAGAGAAACTCGAGAAGAAACTCGAACATAACAAAGTTCACCAGGCAAAGCTTGAAGCCGAGATTGATGCCACCCGACGCTTCCTAACAGTTCTAGACGAAAAGCAGAAGCAGGCGTTCGATCAAAATTTCAGGCTGGGGAAGGACAGAAAAGAAAACGATAAGGGTAAGCGCTGATTTGAAAGCCGTCCTCAAGGAGGGGCAACCCTCCTCTAGGGTCGATCACTACTGATCAAGCCATGACTTAAAACCCCTTGTCTCGAACTTTTCCTTTGGATGAGAAACCGAGGTGGGGCCTTGAAAGCCCCTGACGGAAAATTTAAAACATTAGGGGTAAAAAAAACCGCGCGAGCATAAGACTCAAGCGCGGTAAGGAGGAGAGATAGAAACAATTACAATCTCATCATAATGATTTGATGACATAAGAACCAATCAATATTTCGTATGGAACACTTCTGTTTTTACTTATGATTAAAGTAGCCATAAAAACGAGCCGAGCTTCAAGCCCATGTCCCATTCTCTCCAAGTCTTGAGCCATCGGGCTGTAATTCGGCGTCAGCACGAAGGGTAACTGTATTAGGGGATAGAAGCACTCATCCTAGTCGGTGAGATGGTGCGTATCTGAATCATGGATAGCAAACAAGCACCGACAAGTAACTCATTCATCTATCGAAAGGGTCCATCTTGGGTACAAAGAACCTCTCAGTTTTACGAGGCAGGGCTATCAAACCCTTAGGTGTCTGAAGCATCGACAATAAATTGCAGCGTATTGAAGCTGGGTCATTTTTGTCTCATAGTTCGATCCACTGCCCTCAAGCGATCAATAAAAGCCATGATCCAGCATTCTTCGACTGAAAATCCCCCCCAATTGGATCATCCCAACGATCTTGATGATTCATCTCAGAAGGACCGCAAAGTTTCCGCCTTAAAAGAAGCCCAAACGATCGCTAAAGAAGCGCTCGATTTTGGCAAAACGCTTAAAGACAAGATTAAGTCCGAGGTCGATCCTAAAAAGCTGGCCCAAGGTATCGTCGGAATGACGGCGG
>CAYFLM010000076.1:0-6564 GCA_964343925.1 uncultured Methylococcus sp. | reverse complement strand
AGCCCTATTGAGATCCAACCTCCTTTGACCTCACCTGCTACATGGCCATACAACTCCTTCCCAATCAACTGATCAACCAGATTGCCGCCGGCGAAGTGGTGGAACGTCCGGCCTCAGTGGTCAAGGAGTTGGTCGAAAACGCCTTCGATGCCGGCGCACAGCAGATCCAGATTGATATCGAACAAGGCGGCATGAGCCTTATTCGTATTCGTGATGATGGTTCCGGAATCAAAGCCCAAGAGCTCTCGCTGGCACTCTCGAGACATGCCACCAGCAAGATTGCGACACTGGATGATCTCGAATGCGTGGCCACCATGGGATTTCGAGGTGAAGCGCTACCGAGTATCGCCTCGGTTTCACGCCTGAAGCTCACCTCAAAAATGGAGTCTGATCATAGCGGCTGGTCGATCGAGAGTCAGGATGGGCGCGAGAGTACTGACATCAAACCCTCCCCTCATCCCAAAGGCACCAGCGTTGAAGTCCGGGACCTTTTTTACAATACGCCAGCCCGCCGTAAATTCCTTCGCTCGGAAAAAACCGAGTTTCAGCACATTGATACCCTCATTCGAAGACTTGCCCTAGCCCGACAGGACATCGGCTTTCGTTTGACTCACAATAACCGTACCGTTCTGGACCTCAAGCCCGCGAACACGCCTGAACGACTCCAACAAAGGCTCTCCGCGCTTTTGGGGGAAGACTTTCTGGAACAAAGCCTGCCACTTAACCGAAGCGCCTCGAATCTGTCTCTCAATGGATGGTTGGGCTTACCGACGTTTTCCCGGAGTCAAGCGGATCTTCAGTTTTTCTATGTCAATGGCCGCCTGGTCCGGGACAAACTCCTCAACGTGGCCGTTCGTCAGGCCTATCAGGATGTCCTTTATCACGGACGCCACCCGATTTACGTGCTCTACCTCGACATGGATCCACGAGGTGTGGATGTCAATGCGCACCCGACCAAAATGGAAGTCCGCTTCCGAGAAACACGACAGGTCCATGATTTTATTTTTCAAAGTCTCCACCAAGCCGTAGCCGGCACTCGGGCGGGACGAACGGATGGCCGACCGCTAGGCGAGGTGTACAAGATATCGGAAACAACACCCAACATCGAAGGAGGCCTTGCCGCTGAAGGCGTTGCAAGATCCAGCGGTTTTCAATTTCCAAGCCGCCCCCTCCAAACGCGGCTTCCACTCGATACCGGGGGATCCCTTCTTGATCAGCTTAGCCAGCTTTATTCTACCGAAGTGCCGCTTAAGGAGCCTACGGAGGCTCCAGAATGGGAAGAGACGCCTCTCGGATTTGCACTTGGACATCTCCATGGCGCGTTCATCCTGGCCCAAAATAGCAAAGGCCTGGTGATAGTCGATGCCCATGCCGCCCATGAACGCATCACCTACGAAAAGCTTAAATGCCAATGGGATCTCGGGCAGTTAGCCTCGCAGCCACTCCTCTTGCCGATTGTGATGAAAGTGAGGGAGAGTGAAGCGCATCTGGTGGAGACCACCCAGCCACAACTCACTCGACTTGGACTTGAAATGGATCGGCAGGGGCCAACAACACTGGTCATTCGATCCCTACCTAGTATTTTGGAAACTTCCAGCGCCGAAGCGCTCATTCGAGACGTGCTCTCCGATCTTGATGCCTTGGGGAAAAGCCAAAGAATCGAAAGCAAAATTCATGAAATCTTGGCCTCCATGGCCTGTCATGGTTCCGTACGGGCCAACCGTAAGCTCAACGCGCTGGAAATGAACGCCTTATTGCGCGAGATGGAAGTCACGGAACGGAGCGGTCAGTGTAATCATGGCCGCCCCACTTGGGTTCAACTCGATATGAAGGCGCTTGATGCCCTGTTTCAGCGGGGCCGCTAGGGAAGCTCGAAATAATCGGGAGACCAGCGCTCTTCATGAATCTTTTGCATCAGTTCAGCGGCAGAGCATTCCGGTGCAACCCCATCTTCGATCGCCTGAACGGCCACCGCTAGAGCGACCTGGAGTGCCACTTCACGCGCGTCTCGAAGTCTCGGGAGAATGGGCGCATCATCAGCCGCTAGCGCGGGTGATAAACGACCCAATGCCTCAGCCGCAGCGACCATCATGGTATCCGTGACACGGGTCGCTCCCCCCGCCGCTAGAGCCAGCCCCACCGCAGGAAAGACATAGACATTGTTGCACTGAGCGATCGGGAAGGTTTTGCCTTCATAGCAGACCGGCTTAAAAGGGGATCCGGTTGCGATGAGCGCACGGCCCTCGGTCCAGCGTACGAGGTCTTCTGGAGAAGCTTCGGAACGACTGGTTGGATTTGAGAGCGGAAAGATAATGGGGCGAGCCACCCGTTCAGCCATCCGTTTTACGATCGCTTCGCTAAACGCGCCCTTCACGGTCGAAAGTCCGATGAGAATCGTGATGGGCACCTGTTCCATCACCTCTAGAAGCCCTGTAGATCCCGTTTTTGGATTCGCCCAGCCAGAGATTTCGCGATAGTCCCGGGCATAGACCCGCTGCTCTTCGACAAGATCCTTGCGCTCACTGTGAAGCAACCCATCCTTGTCGATGATATAGAAGCAGTCTCGGGCTTCCGATTCGCTGAGTCCCTTTTTAACGAGTGCCGCCCTCAGATAGTCAGCCACACCGATGCCTGCGGATCCTGCGCCTAAAAAGGCAATCCGCTGAGTCCTAAGATCCGTCTTAGCGGCATTCACCGCGCTCAGGACAGCACCGAGCGCAACGGCCGCTGTTCCCTGAATATCATCATTGAAGCTTAAGAGTTCATCACGGTAACGATTCAGAAGAGGCCGCGCATGCGGAGTAGCAAAATCCTCCCATTGAAGGCATACGCCCGGCATTTCACTTTTTACGGCCTGAATGAATTCATCGACAAATGCATCATACTCGGCACCGGTAATGCGTTGGTGACGCCATCCCAGGTACAAGGGATCGGCTAGCCGCTCTTCATTATTCGTTCCAACATCCAAAACCACGGGCAAGGTTCGGTTGGGATGCAGACCGCCAATCAGGGTATACAGCGATAACTTGCCAATCGGAATCCCCATCCCGCCGGCCCCCTGATCTCCAATACCTAAGATTCGCTCACCATCGGTCACCACGATCACGTCGATATCCTTGATCGGGCGATTGGCGAGAATTTTTCGAATATTGCCCCGATTGGGATAGGAGATGAAAATCCCCCGTGGCCGGCGATAGATCTGACTGAATCGCTGACAGGCCGTCCCTACGGTTGGGGTATACACAATCGGCAACATCTCCTCGATGTGATCCGCAAGAAGACGATAAAACAGAATTTCATTCGTATCCTGAAGCTGTCGAAGATAGATGTGCTTTCCGAGATCGTCCTTGGCTTCGGAAAACGCGTTGTAGGCGCGTTGAAGCTGAACATCAATCGTGTCAACGTGCGGAGGAAGAAGCCCTCGCAACGCAAACACATCCCGCTCGGTTTCGGTGAAGGCACTGCCCTTATTAAAGATGGGATTTTCAAGTAAGGCCTGCCCCTTTAAACCCGCGGGCGGCAACCCATCACGACGACCCTGTCTCTCCATGCGTGGATTATCCTTCCTTATCCGACCCAGACGCGTGCATTTCTAAAAAGGCGCAACCAGGCCCCGTCTTCTCCCCACTCCTTGGGATACCAGGAGTTCTGCAGCGTTCTAAAACAGCGCTCCGGATGCGGCATCATGATGGTAAAACGACCATCCTCACTGGTGAGACCCGTGATGCCTTGAGGAGAGCCATTGGGGTTTTCCGGAAAATGCTCCGTCGCAAGACCATAGTGATCGACGTAACGTAGAGCAATATTGGAAGTGCTCGGGGTACCCGAGAACACCGCCCGCCCTTCTCCGTGTGCCACCACAACCGGCAGAATTGAACCCGCCATCCCCTTCAGCAGGATGGAGGGCGATTCGATGACCTCAACCAAGGAGACTCTGGCCTCAAACTGCTCTGAAAGATTACGTTTGAACCTTGGCCAATGGCCGGTTCCAGGTATAAGGTCCGACAGGTTGGACATCATCTGGCAGCCATTACAAACCCCAAGACCAAAGGTATCGGTACGCTGGAAGAAGTCTGAAAAGACGCCACGCCCTCTGGGGTTCATCAAAATGGACTTGGCCCAGCCACCGCCCGCACCGAGGACATCCCCGTAGGAGAATCCCCCACAAGCCACAAGACCCTGAAAGTCATCCAACTGGAGCCGCCCCTCAAGGAGATCGCTCATATGCACATCGACACAGCGAAAACCCGCAGCCTCGAATGCCGCCGCCATTTCAACATGTCCGTTGACACCCTGCTCTCTCAAAATGGCAACACGGGGTCGACCCTGCCCGTCAAAACGGCGAATCACATTGTCCTTGGGATCAAAACTGAGTCGAGCAAAAAGGCCTGGATCGAGATCATCCTGAATCCGCTCAAATTCAGCTTCGGCACAGGCTGGATTATCCCGAAGCGCCTGCATATGAAAACTGGTCCTGGACCAGGTCGATTGAAGCTCGGCTCGAGTAGATTGATAGAGCACCTGATCGCCTCGGCGTAACACGATCTGCTGATCCTCTCTCGGTCTTCCCACGAGATGGAGATAGTCTAGAAGCCCTGCACTGGCGAACGCCTCACGAACGAAATCGACTTGAGTGGCCTCGACCTGCATGACCACCCCCAACTCCTCATTAAAGAGTTGAGCAAGGTCATCGCCGGGCAAAGGATCCAGATCAATCTCAAGCCCCGTATGTGCAGCAAAGGCCATCTCGAGAAGCGTGGCACAAAGCCCACCATCCGAACGATCATGGTAGGCCAAAAGGACGCCTGCATCATTAAGGGCTTGTAAGACATTGAAGAACCGCTTGAAGCGCTCTGGATCTTCAAAATCCGGGGCATGGTCACCCATCTGCTCATAAACCTGCGCCAGAATTGATCCACCGAGACGATGTTGACCAAAACCCAGATCCAGCAACATGAGGACCGTTTCACCCCGATCGCGCTTTAATTCAGGGGTGAGTGTCTTTCGAATATCTGTGACTTCTGAAAAGGCGGTTACGATGAGTGAAAGCGGAGACGTCATGGCTTTCGTTTCCGTAGTGTCCTTCCAGACGGTCTTCATGGACAAGGAATCCTTACCCACCGGAATGGCAATCCCGAGGGCTGGACAGAGCTCAAGACCAATCGTCTTTACGGTGTCGAACAGCGCGGCATCCTCCTCCGCTGTTCCTGCGGCCGCCATCCAGTTGGCCGATAATTTGATATCGCTGAGGTTCCGAATTCGAGCCGCCAAGATATTGGTCAGGGCCTCACCCAGCGCCATGCGTCCGGAGGCGGGGGCATTGAGCAAGGCAAGGGGGGTTCGCTCTCCCATGGCCATGGCCTCACCGGTGGTGGCCTTAAACCCCGTCGCTGTCACCGCCACATCGGCGACTGGAATTTGCCAGGGGCCCACCATCTGGTCACGGGCGACAAGACCACCGACGGACCGATCCCCAATATGAATGAGGAAACTCTTGTCCGCAACGGCCGGATGGGAAAGTACACGGTGAACAGCATCTTCAAGGCTTATCCCAGATCGATTCAGCTCAGGACCCACCGTCGTTTTACGCAAAGCCTCGCGATGCATCTTGGGTGGATTACCGAAGAGGAGTGACATCGGAATATTGACGGCATCCTCTCCCAAGAGGCGATCTTCCAGCACCAATTGTTCCTCTTCCGTTGCGTAACCGATAACGGCATAGGGGCAACGCTCACGCTCACAAAAGGCTCGAAAAGTTTCAAGCGCTTCGGGTCTAACGGCAATGACGTAGCGCTCTTGTGATTCATTCGACCAGATCTGCATGGGAGACATACCCGGCTCATCATTGAGAACCTCACGAAGTTCGAGTTTTCCACCCCTCCCTGCATCGTGAATAATCTCAGGGACCGCATTGGAAATACCCCCTGCACCCACATCATGAATCGAAAGAATAGGGGTCGCTTCCCCCATGGCATTACAGCGATTGATGACCTCCTGACAACGCCGCTGCATTTCAGGGTTTTCCCTTTGCACGGATGCAAAATCAAGGTCCTCGGCACTCGCCCCGGAAGCCACTGAAGAGGCCGCTCCCCCACCAAGCCCAATGAGCATGGAGGGGCCGCCCAAGACTACGATGGGGGCACCGGGTGGTAGAGGATTTTTGCCGAGCTGGGATTCTCGAATATTGCCCATGCCACCTGCGAGCATGATCGGTTTGTGATAACCCCTGAGCTGAGGTGGGCTTTCCCTATCGTCCAGATATTCGAAGGTCCGGAAATAACCACCGAGATTTGGGCGTCCAAATTCATTATTGAACGCCGCTCCCCCCAAGGGCCCCTCCACCATAATATCGAGGGCAGAAGCAATACGACCCGGTTTCCCATACTCCTTTTCCCAAGGCTGGATGGCGCCTGGGATTTTGAGGTTTGAGACAGAAAAGCCCGTCAAACCTGCCTTGGTCTGCGAACCTCTTCCCGTCGCGGCTTCATCGCGAATTTCCCCGCCTGAACCGGTTGCAGCCCCAGGGTATGGGGAAATAGCCGTCGGATGATTGTGCGTCTCCAC
>CAYFLM010000075.1:0-6588 GCA_964343925.1 uncultured Methylococcus sp. | reverse complement strand
AGATTATGGATCGCATCACCCATGACAATTAGAGTGCCTGCCGCCTGGTGGAAGTGGTCTTCGGTATGTGTCTCACAATGATCTGAGTGGCAGTGGCGCCAGATGAGCAGTTTCTCGAGCAGGAAGAAGCCCAGAATTCCTAGAAGCACCGTTACCATCAATGCCGTCGTGTGCTCCCCGCCTGCAGACTGTATGGCATCGGGGAGGAGATCAAGAAAAGCGACACTCAGGAGGGCGCCCAGGGCAAAACTGACACCATACGGAATGATTCGAATATGGTGGTTCCGAGGGATAAGCAAGAGGAAAGAGGCTGAGGCAACACTCAGTGCGCCGCCAAAAAGCGTGAAGACGAAAATCCAGACTAAAAGATCCATTGTTTTTTATTCGCGCCAAATTAAGGTGGCCATCCTACCCGTGATACGCTCTCGTCGATAGGAAAAAAAGCGATCAGCCTCTTTCACCGTGCAATAATCGCCGCCATAGATGGATGAGACGCCCTCGCGGAGCAGGATCAGTTTCGTGAGCTCATAAATATTAAGCATCCACTTACCCTCCCTGACAGGCGTGAAGGCCTCAGAAAATTTGAGCTCTTGTTCTGAAAACTCCCTGTAAACATCTAAGCCAACTTCAAATGACTCAGGACCAATCGCGGGCCCCATCCAAGCCAATAGCTGGGTTGTGCCTATCGCCCGGATGGTCTCTCCAACAACGCCCTGAGCCAACCCCCGCCATCCTGCATGGACCGCTGCAACATACCCACCATCCTCGGAGCATAGTAGGAGGGGGAGGCAATCTGCTGTCATTACGGCGCACACCGTAGATTTTGCGTCGGTGAGCATCGCGTCAGCCGTTTGTATTTGCCCCTGGGCGGGGCGCACCGTTTGGTTGCCATGGACCTGGTTAAGCCATTGAGGCTCAGAAGGAAGTTCGAGGCTTTCTTTAAGGAGGTCCCGATTTTCCTTAACGCGGCTTGGCTCGTCTCCGACGTGAAGGCCCAGATTTAAACTTTTAAAGGGCCCTTCGCTTTTGCCCCCGTTTCGTGTGGTTGAGAAGGCTCGGACTCCCGCAGGGGCGGGCCAGGAAGCTTCAATAAATGATGGCATCAAGCATGTCCTCTCAGAGCATCAAGGAGTTGCTGAAAATCATGGGGAAGCTCTGAAGACCACGCCATGTGCTCTTCTGTCTCGGGATGGGAGAGCCCGAGAGTGTGTGCATGAAGCGCTTGCCTTCGAAATGATCGAAGAATAGAGATTAAGCCGGGTTCAGCGCCAGCGGGTAAGCGAGCTCTTCCTCCATAAACCGGATCCCCTACAAGAGGGTGATTGATATGCGCCATGTGGACACGGATTTGGTGCGTTCGGCCGGTCTCAAGCTTTACTCTGACCAGAGTATGAGCGGCAAACCTTTCCAGGACTCTAAAGTGGGTGATGGCCAGCTTCCCACCACGATTGACACTGAATTTTTTACGATCTGTGGAATGTCTCCCGATGGGTTGGTCTATGGTGCCGCCGGCTACTATAGAGCCTTGTACCAACGCCACATACTCTCGGTCTATGGTTCTCATTTGCAGCTGATCTACCAGTGAATGATGGGACTGCAATGTCTTTGCAACCATGAGAAGGCCGCTAGTATCTTTGTCGATCCGATGCACGATGCCGCATCTTGGGATCTGGGCTAATGAAGGAAGATGATTCAGTAGCGCGTTCTGAAGAGTCCCATCCGCATGTCCAGCGGCTGGGTGAACCACCAGTCCCGCAGGCTTATTGACAATCAAAATGTCACGATCCTCAAAAATAATTTCTAGGGGAATCTCCTGAGGCGTCACCGGTGATGGTGTTGGGTCGGGCTCTGGGGTGAATGCAATCATTTCTCCCCCGATCAGTCGCTGTTTACCGGAAAGAGAGTGGCCATCGACTAAAACGAGTCCACGGCGAATCCAATCCTGGTGCCGGCTTCTCGAAAACTCTGGAAAAAGGGCGCTCAGCGCTTGATCCAGTCTATAACCACCAAGATCTAGGGGGACTTGGATGGTTTGAGTTGTATGTGTCTTATCTTCAATCACTTCGGAATAACGGTATACTGGGAGGATGCGCTCGCGATTTATAAATCCAAGCAGAATTCGCCTTTTAGGAGTCTTTGTGGCTCTCGTGATCCTTTTCGGCTGTGCGGGGTCAAAGGAAGACGAAACCACGGACCAATATGCCGATTGGTCAGCAGAACAGTTCTATCAAGAGGCGAAATCAGAGCTTGTTCAGCATCACTACGACAAGGCTGTCAAATTATACGAGAAGCTTGAGGCAAGATATCCATTTGGTAAATATGCCACCCAGGCCCAGTTGGATGTTTCATACGCCTACTACAAGAATGATGAACCAGATTCGGCGATAGCGGCAGCGGATCGGTTCATTAAATTAAATCCGACCCATCCTAATGTGGACTATGCCTACTACATAAAAGGGCTAACCAACTACAACCGTGGGATCAGTTTTGTCGATCGGTTTGTTCCCACAGACTCTTCCCAAAGAGATATGGGTCCAACACTTGACTCATACAAGGATTTTGAAGAACTGGTCAAAAGATTTCCAAATAGTCGTTATTCGACCGATAGCCGGCAGCGGATGATCGCGTTGAGGAATAACCTTGCGATGCATGAAATCCATGTCGCAGATTTCTATATGAGACGTAAAGCTTACCTTGCTGCCGCAAGGAGATGTAATGAAGTGATTCGGAAATACCAACGCACTCAAGCCGTTCCGGTCGCTCTTGAGATTATGGAGCAGGCATATCGGAAGTTAGAGTTGGATGATTTGGCTGATGATGCCAAACGCGTATTTGAGTTGAATTACGCTCAGGGAACTCCGGGGCAGGCTGCCAAAGATTTCAGCTATGAACAGACGGCCATAGAGAAGGTGTGGCACTTTATTGGTCTTGAAAAATAGGCAGATGGACGGCGGCATCGACATTGCCTGTGTGGGATTGGGCTGCTACGACCTTTATTTCGAAGTCGATCACCATCCAAGTCCCGATGAAAAAGTGTTTTCGCGTTCTTTTTTTGCGGCGGGAGGCGGGCCGGCAGCCAATGCCGCCGTTGCAATTAGTCGATTGGGATACCGCTCTGCGTTTGTGGGCAAATTATCTAATGATATTTTTGGCCGTCACCAAATTGAGGAGTTCATCTCTGAGGGCGTTGATATCCGTTTTGTTGACAAGAAGGAGTGCTCCCCTGCTATCGCTGCCGTGATAGTCAAACCAGATGGCTCGAGAGCGGTGATCAGTCAAAAGAGCGTGGAGTCAGACGATCAGCCGTTGCTCAATCTTGAGACGCTAAACCCTGGTGTTTTGTTGTTTGATGGACATCAGTTGGACATGAGTCAGGCGCTCTTGGATCGAAAGTGCCCAAAGATCTTGGACGCAGGTTCAATCCATCAAGGAACACTGGCTCTGATGACAAAGGTAGATCACTTGGTTTGTTCGGAAAAGTTTGCAAGGGAGTGGTCTGGTGATGCTGATCCGGAAAAGGCGCTCGATCTTCTCTCAGAACGATCCCCTTCTGTGGTTATTACTTTGGGAGCGAATGGATTGCTCTGGCGTAAAGGCGCTGAGCGTGGGCGATTGACGGGTTTTGAAGTGGCTTGTGTTGACAGTACCGGTGCAGGAGATGCTTTTCATGGAGCCTTTGCGGCCGGACTTTTCGCGGGTCTTGCATGGGAGGACTTGCTGCATTTTGCCAGCGCGGTTGGTGCTCTTTGCTGTACCCAGGTTGGAGCACGTAAGGGGTTGCCAACGCGAGAGGAAGTCGTCAGTTTTATTCGACGATCGGGCTGTGCTTTCAGTCTACCCGAAAGGGATTTCAGTAATCATTGAGCGATGATATCAATTGGATTGGGTCATGAGGGGGTTAACCTGATGCGCGTTCGCAGCTTTCCTTTCTGGGTGGTTTACTTTTTCTTACTGTTTAATGCCTCCTGTGCGCAGCGGGAGTCTGGTGTTACGAAAACGAAGGAGATCCCCGTAAGGGAAGAGGTTTCGGTTAGTGCTGATCCTTATCGGGCAACGGGCGACGCGCCAGGGGATTATCGTGCTCAAAGGCTGTCTGGGGATTACAGGCAAAATAAGGCCGTAGATCAGTTTATAGACCGGCTGGTCACTCAGTATGGTTTTTCCCGCGAATATCTTCTCGGGCTCTTCTCACAAGCTAAGCGCAAGCAGTGGACTTTGGACTACCTTGCAAAGGAGAAGCCTACAGGTTCACCAAAACCTGGCGCATGGACACGCTATCGGGCCCAATTTTTGGATGACCGGCATATTTCCTCGGGCGTGAGATTTTGGTCCATGCATGCTTCCGCGCTAAAGAGAGCTTACGATGAATATGGGGTCAGCCCAGAATATATCCTGGGTATTCTGGGGGTGGAGACAATTTATGGGTCAAATCTTGGAAACCATCGGATTATCGACGCACTGACGACACTCTCGTTTGATTACCCTAGGCGGGCAGATTACTTCAGAAGTGAGCTGGAGAAGTTTTTGGTGATGTGTCGAGGTGAGGGGGTTGATCCCTCTAAACCTAAGGGTTCCTATGCCGGGGCAATGGGTTTGGGGCAGTTTATGCCGAGTAGCTTTCTGGAATATGCCGTTGATTTCAATGGGGATGGGAAAAAGAACCTATGGGACCCCGAGGATGCCATCGGTAGTGTTGCCCATTACTTTAGTGGTTATGGTTGGCAAAGGGAGGCACGGGTTACCTTACCGGTTAAGGTTTTAGGCTCGTCCATTGGGCTTAAAACCGGGTATGACACCAGCTATAGCCCTGAAGAGCTCGAAATGGCGGGAATCGGGCTCAGTGGTTCTCTGAAAGCGGCTGAGACGGGCTCGGTGAGTTTGTTGAGATTAAGTTCAACTCGGGGGGATGAGTACTGGGTTGGATTCAAAAACTTCTATGTGATCAGTCGATACAACCATAGCACCCATTATTCAATGGCCGTTCACCAGCTGGCTCAAGCAATTCGAAAAGCTTACATGGGGCTTGAATAGGCTAGGTGTATTTCTTTGGATACTCATAGAAGTTTAGCCGGCCTGAATTTGGCATGATGAATGCCCACTCATCCACCTCAAATTCAAGAGCGAGACAGCTGCAGGTGGGTAAGTGTAAAGGGCACTGGTCACAGAGCATTAATCCAAGCAAAGTAATGTCTGGATTGTGAAAGACTAAGCAAACTTCGTTGAGCTGGGGAGGTATTTGGTTAACCAGTTCAAGGCAGCGTTCTGGACTGGTCATGTAGAGCTCCTCTCGTATCTGAATCTTTGATTTGGGGTAATCAAGACGCCCTGCTATCAGCTCTGCCGTAGCGTGTGCCCTTACAGCAGGGCTTGAAAATATCTTATCGGGACGGACGCCTTTCTGGCAGAGGACATCCCCCATCATTGGTGCATTTTTGAGACCTCTCGCATTGAGCGGCCTGGCCCTGTCAGCGAGGTCGATCTGATCCCAGCTTGATTTAGCATGTCTTATGAGTATCAATCTTTTCATGGGCCCCTCCAGTTTGCTGAGATCTTGAGTGCGGGGAGACTATCTTTTGTTTTTGAAGAAATCGAGAAGAATTTTTGAGCAAGCTTCTTGCATAACGCCCGGCGTCAATTGAACTCTATGGTTGAGGAAGCTGGCGTCGGCAAGCTGTAGTGCGCTGCCGGCTGCCCCCCTGATTGGGTCGTAGGCCCCGAAAACGACTCTTTTCAATCGTGCCTGACTGATGGCGCCCATACACATCACACAAGGTTCGAGTGTGACATAGAGGGTTGCTCCGGGCATCCGATAATTGCTAAGGGTATTTCCGGCTTCGCGCAAAGCGATGATTTCTGCATGTGCTGTAGGGTCGTTGTTTTGGATAGGCTGATTCCATCCAAGACCTATTCGATCGCGGTCTTTCACAATTAGAGCACCAACGGGAACCTCGCCCGCTTGCCCGGCCTGTTGGGCCAGAATGATGGCCTCGCTCATCCAGAACTCGTCGTCTTGCAAGATCAGGTTTTCGCTGGTCATGGGTTGTTCTTCGGTCATGAAAACTAATTAAGTAAAATCGGCTAGCCTCAGGAGGGGGGGATTTTTAATGGAGACGTATTCCTGTCAGAATAGCCCAATGTATCTAGTAATGGGGCGTTCCTGTGATTATTGGGGTTCTTAATCAAAAAGGTGGTGTGGGTAAAACTACGCTTTCCATCAATATTGCCTCAGCGCTCCAGCGAATGGGAAAGAAGCCGCTATTGGTGGATGCCGACCCACAGGGAAGCGCTTTGGATTGGCAGGCCAGTCGGGGTGAAGATTCTCTTTTTCCAGTAATCGGCGTCAGCAAGCCTACACTTCATAAGGATATCCCCAACCTTTCCTCGGGGTTCGATCACGTGGTGATCGATGGTCCACCGAGGGTGAATGATGTCACTCGCTCCGCCATTCTTGCCTGCGATCTGGTGCTGGTCCCCGTTCAGCCATCGCCTTATGACGTATGGGCTGCTGATGAGATCGTTAAGTTGATCCAAGAAGTCTCCTTGATGAAAGAGAACCTCAAAAGCCTCTTTGTGGTGAATAGAAAAGTC
>CAYFLM010000074.1:0-6865 GCA_964343925.1 uncultured Methylococcus sp. | reverse complement strand
CTTGACTATGCGGAGATTCGGGGGCTTTCCAATGAGGTGCGAGAAAAGCTTCGCCAGCAAAGGCCTGAGACTGTTGGTCAGGCGACCCGGATCCCGGGCATGACCCCTGCGGCAATTTCATTGTTGTTGGTCCATCTCAAAAAGTCAGCAGTCTAGGCTATGGTCGATGCAGTTGAGGGAATCCGACAAGGTCTTTCCGATATGGATGTCCCTTGTTCTGTCGGCCAAGCCCAACAGTTGCTGGCCTACCTTATTATGCTTAAGAAGTGGAATCGGGTTTTCAACCTGACGGCGGTTGATCGGCTGGAGGATTCCATCAATCGGCACGTGCTGGATAGTGCCAGCGTTCTGAGATTTCTTCGCGGGAATAGGGTGTTAGACGTAGGTACCGGGGCAGGTTTGCCCGGTATTCCTTTGGCCATTTTGGATCCTGAGCGTTTGTATGTCCTTTTGGATTCAAGCGCGAAGAAAATCAGGTTTATCCAGCAAGTGGTTATTGATTTAGGTCTAAAAAATGTTCAACCAATAGCTATGCGGATCGAAGATTTTGATCCCGTTGAAGGGTTTGACAGCATTACATCGAGGGCCTTCAGTAGCCTGGAGCTCTTTGCGGGGGCTGCTTACCGACTTCTCTCTGCCAAGGGAAGTCTCATTGCGCTTAAGGGTCGATTGCCTGTTGAGGAGATGGGGCAGGTTGATATTGATGGGCTTAAAGTGCACAAGATTCTGGTTCCAGGCTTGGGTCTGGAGCGACACATAATTGAAATCCCCAAGGGGGCTTAGGTATGGCGAAAGTTGTAGCGGTTGCAAATCAAAAGGGTGGTGTGGGAAAGACCACGACGAGTGTGAACCTCTCGGCGGCGCTGGCTGCGATGGGTTATGCCGTATTGCTCGTTGATCTCGATGCTCAGGGTAATGCCACCATGGGGTGTGGTGTCGACAAGCAGCAATTGGACGTCTCTGTTTACGACATTCTGGTTGGTAAGGCGCATGTCAATGAGGCAACGGCTCGGGTTCAGGAGAACGGGTTTGATCTCATTCCTGGCAATGCCGATCTGACTGCGGTTCAGGTTGAACTTATTGGGCGTATTGGACGGGAGCGTGTCCTTTCGGAGGCGCTGTCTTCCATTCAGGATGACTATGACTTCATTTTGATTGATTGTCCTCCCGCATTAAATGTCTTGACGCTAAATGCGCTTGTGGCGGCGCACAGCATTCTTATTCCCATGCAATGTGAGTACTACGCGCTAGAGGGGTTGAGCGATTTAATGGAAACCCTCAGAAATGTACAAGAAATGATTAACCCCGATTTGGAAATTGAGGGTATTCTTCGAACTATGCACGACTCAAGGAGCCGCTTGGCGGCTGAAGTCTCGGGGCAGTTGATCGAGTATTTCGGAGATCAGGTCCTCGATACAATTGTGCCAAGAAATGTTCGTTTGGCCGAGGCTCCGAGTCACGGCCTATCCATCATGAAATATGACCGATCTTCCAAGGGGGGGCTGGCTTATTGCGCGTTGGCCGAGGAAATCGTGAGAAGAAATCAAAATTAAGCTTCATGGGCGGGGACTGGGATAGAGAGTATGGCGGCAAAGAAAAGAGGTTTGGGTCGAGGGTTGGATGCGTTGTTGGGGGGTGCCAAGCTCGACGCGCCGGCGGATCGATTGAGGCAAATTCCAATTGAAAAGCTGGGTCCTAGTGAGTTTCAGCCGAGAAAGGCTTTTGATTCTGCAAAGCTTCGTGAGCTTGCAGATTCCATCAGTGCTCAGGGTATGGTGCAGCCCGTGGTTGTGCGTGAGATCGATGGGGACCGCTTTGAAATAATTGCCGGAGAAAGGCGATGGCGGGCAGCCCAGCTGGCTGGATTTGCTGAGATTCCTGCCATTGTGAGGAAGGTTAACAATCAGGCAGCACAGGCCATTGCACTGATCGAGAATGTACAAAGGGAGGATCTAAATGCGCTTGAGCAGGCAGAGGCCCTGCAGCGCTTGCTCGATGAGCATCAGATGACGCATCAGCAGCTTGCCGACGCCATCGGTAAATCCCGTGCGGCAGTCACCAATTTTTTAAGGCTGAATGACGTCCAAGCTGAAATCAAGCCCATGCTCGTTTCAGGCGAGTTGGATATGGGGCATGCCAGAGCCCTGCTCTCGCTGGATAAGGGGCAACAGCTGGAGGTGGCAGAAAAGATTGTTCGTCAAGGATTGAACGTGCGCCAAGCTGAGGCCTTGGTCAAGGCAATGAAAAGTAAGGGTGTTGTGCCCGCGGGTAGGCATCCTGCTGACCCTGACGTGCAAAGGTTGGAGGGGGATGTGTCGAGCGCGTTAGGGGCCTCGGTTCAAATTCGTCATTCCAAGCAAGGGGCTGGGCAGATTGTGATTAAGTACAGCAGTCTCGACCAGTTTGATGGGATTCTGGAACGTTTTGGTCTAGGGGGCAGTCGTTGATATCGGGGGGTTACCCTGATATTATAAATCTGGTATGCATGCCGTAACAGGACGCCACAGTTGAGTTATTACCCTGTGGTCAGGTGGATGCTGGGCGCGCAGATTGCGATTGGCTTCTGTCTTGGTTTTACTGTCTGGGCGTTGGTAGGCCAGGCAGAATCGATCTCCGTTCTGGCGGGGTTTCTCGTGGTTTTTGTGCCAAACCTCTTTATGGCTTGGTGCGTTGGGGTGGAAAGGCCTTACAGGACAGCGAAGCAGGTTCTGGGGGCATTCTATCTGGGCGAGGTCGCTAAGCTCATGCTGGCGGCCGTATTTTTTTATCTGGCGCTCATGCTTCCAAACGTTAAGGTGCTGTACCTAATGCTTGGATTTTTCGGGGGCATCGTGGTTTTTTGGTTTGCGTTATTAGTACGCAATACGTCAAAGGTGAATAGGTAGTATGGCGAGTGAAGCGCATGGCGGCGGCGGTGCCACGGGATATATTGTCCACCACCTGACCCCATTGTCAGTCGGTGAAGGGTTCTGGACTCTTCACATCGACAGTCTCTTTTTTTCAGCGTTCCTGGGGGGCGTGTTTCTATTTTTTATGAAGCGCGCCGCAGACAATGCCACAACGGGCGTTCCGGGGCTGTTTCAAAATTTCGCAGAAATGCTGATCGAGTTCGTGGATACACAGGTCAAGGACGCATTTCATGGTAAAAGTGAGTTGATCGCGCCGCTTGCGCTGACCATTTTCGTGTGGATCTGGCTCATGAATTTCATGGACTTGATTCCAGTTGATCTTCTGCCCCTAATTGGTTCTGCCATAGGGCTTGAGTACTTGAGGGTCGTGCCAAGCACTGACCTCAATGCCACGTTTGGGATGTCGATATCGGTTTTCTTCCTGATCATCTTCTATAGCATCAAGGTGAAGGGGGGGGTTGGATTTGCAAAGGAGATGCTCCTGAATCCTTTTGGAAAGTGGATGATCCCTTTTAACTTGCTGTTAAAACTGGTCGAGGAGATTGCTAGGCCAGTCTCTCTGGCGCTGCGACTTTTTGGCAACATGTATGCGGGAGAGCTGATTTTTATTCTAATTGCGCTGCTACCATGGTTCCTGCAGCCCGTACTTAGTTTTCCCTGGGCAGTATTTCATATCCTGATTATCACGCTTCAGGCTTTTATCTTCATGGTCCTTACGATTGTCTATATCAGTCTCGCTCATGAGGATCATTGAGATTAGGTATCGCTTTTTTTTACATAACTTAGAACTTCCTTTGGAGGAATAATGGAAATCTCTTCAATAGCAAACGTTCAGGGCCTTACGGCCATTGCGGTTGGCATTATCTTGGGCGCAGGCGCACTTGGAACCGCTATTGGTTTCGGCATTTTGGGTGGAAAGTTTCTTGAGGGTGCGGCGCGTCAGCCTGAGCTGGTTCCGCTTCTGCAGGTGAAGATGTTCATCGTGGCAGGTCTGCTCGACGCTGTGACCATGATTGGTGTAGGTCTTGCTCTGTTCTTCACCTTCGCAAATCCGTTCCTGTCCGCGCTTAAGGGTTAAACGTTACGCTGCTAGCGAAAGTTAGAATAGAGGAAGTGCTGTGAGTATAAATGCAACTCTCTTCGGCCAAATGATCACGTTCTCGCTTCTGGTGTGGTTCACCATGAAGTACGTGTGGCCTCCTATGCTGCAGGCACTGGAAGAGCGTAAAAAGAAAATCGCCGACGGCCTTGCTGCTGCCGAAAAAGGTAAGCACGAAATGGAGTTGGCGGAAAAGCGGGCCACGGGATTTTTGCGCGAAGCTAAGGATCAGGCAGCTGATATCGTCTCTCTGGCTCAAAAGCGGGCCGGGGAGCTCGTTGAGGAATCAAAGTCTACTGCCAGAGAAGAGGGCGATCGTATTGTCGCTGCGGCTAGGGCGGAGGTTGAGCGCGAGGTGCAGAAAGCTCGAGAAGGGCTTCGAAAGCAAGTTGCCGTGCTCGCAGTGGATGCGGCTGAGCAGATTCTGCGCAGAGAAGTCGATCGCGATAAGCACAAGGAAATTATCGATGGTCTGGGCAAGGCGCTGAGCAGCAAGTAGCATGAGTGAGTTAACCACATTAGCAAGGCCCTATGCCTCCGCGGTCTTTAAAAGAGCCAAGGAGACCAGTTCGGTCGAGGCTTGGTCAGATACTCTGAAGTTCCTGTCGGCGTTGATGGCTGATCAGCGTCTGGAGGCGGCGGCATCAAATCCGCGTCTTCGAAGAGAACAGTTCACTTCGGCATTCTTGGAGATGTGTGGTGACCGTTTGTCGGCTGAGGCAAGGAATTTTGTTCGGCTGCTGATAGAGAATCGCAGATTGAATTTGAGCGGAGATATCTCCGTGCTGTTTGAGCAACTCAAGGCTGATGAGGAGGGATACGTTGATGTTTCTGTCCTTTCGGCTTACGAGATGAGTTCGGCAGAAGAAAAGAAATTGGTAACTACCCTGGAAAAGTTCCTGGATAAGAAGCCCAAGCTAAAGGTTTCGGTCGATCCGGAGCTGATTGGTGGTGTTTACATAAAGGCCGGCGACTGCGTGATAGATGCGTCAGTAAGGGGCCAGATAGAACGATTGGCAACAACTCTCTGTAATTAGGGTGAGCGAAAAAATGCAACTGAATCCTTCAGAAATTAGCGATTTGATCAAATCGCGTATCGAGAACTTTGATCTGGGTGTTGAGGCGCGCAGTGAAGGTACGATCGTTAGCTTGACCGATGGGATCGTGCGTGTGCACGGACTATCCGATGTAATGCAGGGCGAAATGGTCGAATTCCCTGGAAACACTTTTGGGATGGCGCTCAACTTGGAGAGAGATTCGGTTGGTGCGGTTGTTCTTGGTGCCTATGAGCACCTCGCAGAAGGCGATTCAGTGAAATGTACAGGAAGAATTCTGGATGTTCCTGTAGGCGAAGCCTTGCTTGGGCGAGTGGTTGATGCGCTCGGTCGACCTATTGACGGTAAGGGTCCAATCTCGACGCCACAACGATCACCGATCGAAAAAATTGCCCCAGGCGTAATTGCTCGTCAATCCGTTGATCAGCCACTTCAGACGGGTCTTAAATCCATTGATGCAATGATTCCCGTAGGTCGCGGTCAGCGCGAACTTATCATCGGAGATCGTCAGACCGGTAAGACCGCAATTGCAATTGACACCATCATTAATCAAAAGGGTACGGGTGTTAAATGTATTTATGTGGCAATCGGTCAGAAGCAATCATCGATCGCAAACGTTGTTCGTAAGCTTGAAGAGCATGGTGCTCTGGCCCATACCATCATCGTGGCAGCATCAGCCTCAGAGTCAGCGGCACTTCAATTTATTGCCCCGTATTCCGGTTGTGCAATGGGAGAGTTCTTCCGGGATCGTGGTGAAGACGCATTGATTGTTTACGACGATTTGACCAAGCAGGCTTGGGCATACCGCCAAATCTCATTGCTGCTGCGTAGGCCGCCAGGCCGCGAAGCTTATCCCGGTGACGTATTCTATCTTCACTCTAGATTGCTTGAGCGCGCATCAAGAATTAATGCAGAGGAAGTTGAAAAGCTTACGGGTGGTAAAGTTAAGGGTCAGACTGGCTCACTGACTGCGCTACCCATTATTGAAACGCAGGCGGGTGACGTATCGGCATTCGTTCCAACCAACGTGATCTCAATCACGGACGGGCAGATCTATTTGGAAAGCAACTTATTCAATGCGGGCGTCCGCCCGGCAGTGAATGCGGGCCTTTCGGTTTCCCGAGTTGGTGGCGCTGCACAGACCAAAATCATTAAAAAACTTGGCGGCGGCACACGTCTTGACCTTGCGCAGTTCCGAGAACTAGCAGCATTTGCCCAGTTTGCTTCCGATTTGGATGATGCAACCAGAAAGCAAATCGAGCGTGGTCAGCGCGTGACCGAATTGATGAAGCAGGGGCAGTATTCGCCTATGGGCGTTGCGCAAATGGCCATCTCTCTTTTTGCAGCGAATGAAGGCTTCCTTGACGACGTGCCAGTTTCAAAGGTTCGAGATTTCGAGGACGGACTCCAAGGTTACATGAAGTCTGACCATGCCAAGCTCCTGGATGAGATTAATGCTAAGGGCGATTACAGCGACGCAATCCAGAAATCTTTGAAGGATGCGATTGCAAAATACAAAGCAACACACACTTGGTAAGCAAGTAAATGGCTGTCGGTAAAGAGATTCGGCTTAAGATTGCGAGTATTAAAAATACGCAAAAGATCACGCGTGCCATGGAAATGGTGGCCGCCAGTAAGATGCGAAAGACTCAAGATCGAATGCTGGCGACCCGCCCCTACTCAAGAAAGGTTGCGCAAATAATCAGCCATCTGGCTTCTGCTAATCCTGAATACAGGCACCCATTCACAGTGTCGCGTCCGACAAAAAATGTTGGAGTGATTGTTATTTCCTCGGATAGAGG
>CAYFLM010000073.1:0-7111 GCA_964343925.1 uncultured Methylococcus sp. | reverse complement strand
CTCACCTGGACAAACGGTAAAGGGGTTCAGGTAACGAAGACTTACATCTTGCGTCGAGGCTCCTATGAAATTCATTTGGAGCAGACGGTTTCTAACCCATCTTCAGGCGGAACCTGGACGGCACGTCAATACGTTCAGCTCCAGCGTAAAGATCCAGGA
This sequence comes from uncultured Methylococcus sp., assembly GCA_964343925.1. Classification (GTDB taxonomy): domain Bacteria; phylum Pseudomonadota; class Gammaproteobacteria; order Methylococcales; family Methylococcaceae; genus UBA6136. The sequence goes on along the minus strand of CAYFLM010000073.1, from coordinate 6,952 downwards.
GATAAGAACAAAAGCCAGTTTGTCAGGACCTACACAGGGGGTGTGCTGTATACCCCAGCGGATAAATATCAAAAGATCAGCTTCAAGGACATGGCGGGAAGCAATCTGGATAGCACCTCAAAGGATGGCTGGGTTGCAATGATTCAGCATTACTTCATGGCAGCATGGATTCCTAATCCGGGTGAAGAGGACCGCTTTTATACCAAGGCGCTTACGGATGATCACTATGTGATTGGTGCCATCACGCCGGAAATCGAGCTGGCGCCGGGCGAAAAGAAAACGGTTACGGCCCGACTCTATGCCGGACCCAAGTTGCAGCGGGTTCTGGAAGCTACGGCCCCAGGGCTCGACTTGACCGTTGATTACGGGGCCTTGACGCTCATCGCAAAACCCATTTTCTGGCTGCTGGAACAGTTCCACAAAATGTTCGACAACTGGGGGCTTGCCATCATATTGGTGACCTTGAGCTTGAAGGCGCTATTTTTCAGGCTTTCAGCCTCGAGCTATCGCTCCATGGCCAACATGAGGAAACTTCAGCCAAAACTGGCTGAACTCAAAGAGCGGTTTGGCGCCGACAAACAGAAGCTGAACCAGGCCATGATGGAAATGTACCGTAAAGAGAAGGTCAATCCACTGGGTGGCTGTCTGCCCATTCTGGTCCAGATCCCGGTCTTCATCTCTCTGTACTGGGTGTTGATTGAGACGGTTGAAATGCGTCAGGCACCTTTCATGTTTTGGCTGACGGATCTATCGTCCAAAGACCCCTACTTCGTATTGCCGCTGTTGATGGGTGTGTCGATGTTCATCCAGCAGAAACTGAGCCCACCTCCTGCGGACCCGATGCAGGCAAAAATCATGCAGTTCTTTCCGCTGATGTTTACGGGGTTCTTTGCATTCTTCCCGTCTGGGTTAGTGCTGTACTGGGTGGTCAATAACCTCCTGTCCATTCTGCAGCAGTGGTACATCAACAAGACCATTGGGGCCATGACCCCTGCCAAGGCTTAATTCGTCGAGCGGGTTACGGGGGATTCATTCGAATCCCCTTGGTCTTGGAGACTTCATGGATACGATCGTTGCCATTGCAACGCCAAGAGGTCGAGGGGGCGTTGGCGTTATCAGAATTTCAGGCCCATTGGTCTTAAAGATCGCTGATTCCCTTCTTTCCATCGAGTCACTTCAACCTCGCTATGCTCATTGGTGCCCTTTTCTTGATGAGCAAGGAGCGATTCTGGATCGCGGGCTTGCCCTCTACTTTCCTGGTCCTCACTCTTTTACAGGTGAGGATGTTCTAGAGCTTCAGGCCCATGGAAGCCCTATTCTGCTAGACCTCCTGATACGTCATACGCTGTTGCTCGGTGCGCGTATTGCCCGACCGGGGGAATTCAGCGAGAGAGCGTTTCTCAATCGAAAAATGGACCTCGTTCAGGCTGAAGCGATTGCGGATTTGATCAACGCTGAAACCGAACTTGCAGCACGCTGTGCTCAGAAGGTGGTTGAGGGTGCATTGTCGAGGGAGCTGGATCAGCTTTTGGACGCGCTGCTTTATCTCAGAATGTTCATGGAGGCCGCGATTGACTTCTCTGATGAGGAAATTGATTTTCTTTCGGACGAAGGTTATGGCGAAAAGCTCCATGAAGTCATAGAGCAGCTGAACCAAATCATCGCTTCGGCAAAACAGGGCTCTATTCTTAGAGAGGGCATGAACCTCCTCATTCTAGGGCGACCTAATGCCGGCAAATCCAGTCTCTTGAATCGCCTCTCGCGCAAGGATCGTGCAATTGTGAGTGAATGGGAGGGAACCACCCGAGATCTACTTAAGGAAGAAATCGATCTTGATGGGATTCCACTCCATATTATCGATACGGCAGGACTTCGGGATACTCAGGATCCTATTGAACAGGAGGGTATTCGTCGAGCGTTACAAGCGGCCGAATCTTCCGACCATATTCTGCTCTTGATGGATGCCACCAAAAGAGAAGAAGCCGACCTTGGTTTGCTTTCGAATCTTCCGCCCGAGCGGTCGGTGACGCGGGTCATGAACAAGATTGATTTAGCGGGGGAGCATCCTCGAATTCAGGCAGACGACTCGGGGCAAACGATCATCTGGCTCTCAGCGAAAACGGGGGCGGGGATGGATTTGTTGATGGATCATCTTAAGCGTTCGGCAGGTCTTGGAGAAACCACGGAGACCACGTTTCTTTCAAGAAGAAGACATATCGATGCCTTGGAAAAAACCCGAGATGCGAGTCTTGATGCCCAATCCAATCTCAAGTCAGGGAGGCTTGAGTGTGTGGCTGAAGATCTTCGTCAGGCGCACCAGGCGCTGGGCGAAATCACTGGGCAAATGAGCAGTGACGAACTGTTAGGTCAGATTTTTTCCAATTTTTGCATTGGCAAATAATGGGTTTCAAGGCTAGAGTGGCGTTTTTGTTCGTCTAGGAACTCTCTCATGAAGAATCGTTTTTGGCTTTTAGCCGTATGTCTTTCGACCCTATCGGGTTGTGGATCCTCTCGCCCGATTGGTGGTGCGCCGGGCACTGAGGATGCAGCCATTCGGCTTGAGGAGAGCGAGCGGGAATACAATGATTGCTTACATCGACTGGCTCCCGGCCAACCCACTTGCGATGGGCTGAAGGCGCTATACAAAAAGGATAAAGCGGAATTTGAGGCTGACGCGAATTATCAGTAGTCGACTTTAGGGACCAAGATCAAAGGTCGAGTTGATGGCGCTGATCGGTTAACCATTGCACCCATTCTGAAAGTCCCTCCCCGGTTTTTGCCGAGAGTTTAAGAATCGGGGCTTTGGGATTGACGGTCTTTGCATGGGTCAAGAAAAGTGTCACATCAAAGTCGAGATAGGGGAGAAGATCAATTTTATTGAGTAGAATCAGACTCGCCTGATTGAAGATTTCAGGATATTTGAGGGGTTTATCCTCGCCCTCGGTGACGGACAGGATAACCACCTTGTGGTGTTCGCCAAGATCAAACAATGCGGGGCAAACCAGATTGCCCACGTTTTCAATAAAGACGATACCCTTTTCAGCAGGGTCCAGAGACGTCAAGGCTTTTGACAGTTGATCCGCCTCTAAATGACAACCTTTTCCGGTATTGACTTGGAAGGCAGGGGTTCCTGTCTGAAGGATGCGCTCTGCGTCACGCGAAGTCTGCTGATCACCTTCGACCACGCAGAGGGGAATGCGCCCCTTGAGGTGGTAAAGGGTGGTTTCTAGCAGAGTGGTCTTGCCAGATCCGGGCCCTGAAAGGAGATTGATGGCCAGGGTCTTCCGAGACTCAAAGAGATTCCGATTTTGCCGGGCAATCTCGTCATTATGGCTTAGGAGACTTTGTTGTAGAGGTATCCAGCGGGTCGCGGGAAGCACAGAGCCAGAAACTCTCGAAATGCTTGGGCTTAAAGGGTTTAGAGGATGATCGACCCCATCACATCCACAAGTTTCACACATCTATTCAACCTCTAGGGACACAATTTTTAGAGCGCGACCGGTTCGAATTTCGAGGCCAACCGCTCCGCAGGCAGGGCAAGGATCATAGGCGGTCTCAATATCGCTTTCAAGCGCGCAAAGCTCACAGTAGGCCCGGCCTTTTTTGCGCGTGATACGAAGCGAGGCCCCCTCTGCGAGCGTACCTTTGCTACAGGCCAAAAAGGCAAATTCGAGCGCCTCTGGCTCTACGCAAGAGAGCTCTCCCACTTCGAGCTCTACCGTGCGGACCCTCAGGAATTGCTGTTTATGGCTTTCTGCGACCAGTGTCTCAATAAGCGATTCAACCAGCGAGAGTTCGTGCATCTTGAAGCAAGTTTAGAAGCCTAACCATCGGCTGGTTTGGTAAAACGCAAGGCTAACGATCCAGGCTAGGGCCAATGACCAAAGCACGGAAATGAGCGTAAAGGCGTGACTCTTAGATTCAGCCTTTAGTGTGGCGATGGTGGAGACACAGGGGACATAGATGAGGGTAAACAGCATAAAGCTGTAGCCTTGAACCCAATCAAATTTCTGTGCCATTAAGCCCGTTAGTGCATCCCCTTCAAGTCCATAGATGGCGGCAAGAGAGCCGACCACAATTTCTTTGGCAACAAAGCCAAAAATCAAAGCCAGTCCAAGCCCCGAGTCTATACCTAGTGGTGAGAGAACCGGGGAGAGCCATGCGGATAAATGGCCGGCGAAGGTCTCCGGGCTAGAGGGTGTTGCCCCCCAAGGCAGGTTGGTCAGTAACCACACGGCGATGACCCCTGCGGTGATGAATTTGCTGGCTCTTCGGATAAAGTGACGGACCTCATGCCAGCCTCTCATGAGTACTTGCCGGCGGGTGGGCAAGCGATAAGGTGGGAGCTCAATCACAAAGGGTTCATTGCTGACATAACGACGCTTGAAGAGGAGGGCGGTCAGTAGCGCACACAGAAAGCTGATGAGATAGAGGCTAAACAGCACCAAGGGTGCGACATGGGCCGGAAAGAGGACCGAGGTCATGAATAGAAAAACCTGAAGCCTTGCAGAGCAGAGTGAAAATGGGATCACGAGCATCGTGAGAAGCCGTAAGGCTCTGGACCGCATAACGCGCGTACCCATGAGCGCGGGAACATTACAACCAAACCCCATCAGCATCATCACAAAGCTCCTGCCATCGAGCCCAAGTCTTGCCATGAGGGCATCCATGAGAAAAGCTACCCGAGAAAGATAGCCACTGTCTTCCACCAGCGTCATCACAAAAAAGAACAGAATGATGATGGGCACAAAGGAGGCAACGGTACCCACGCCGTTATAGACCCCGTCCAATAGAAGGCCCTGAATGAATGGGGGCCAACTGGCTAACCAATGATCCAGAAATTCGGTTCTAAATTCAGTTAGTAACCAGGCCACCCCGTCCTGGATGGGTTTCCCTAATGCAAAAATGAACTCAAAGACGAGGATCATCAAAACCATGAAAATGGGTAGGCCAAAATAGGGATGGAGCAAAACCTGATCCATTCGGCTGGTCCATTGATTGTCGAGGCGGATGGGGAAGGTGACGCAGTTTGCAATCAGTGCCGAGGCCACTTTTTCAATGGTTTGGTCTTCCTGGAAAACCTCTTCAAGATGGGAGGGGGTTGTGGGTTGGCTTCTTTTGAGCGTTTTACAAATACTCTGACTTGCACGTTCAAATCCAGCGCCATACTTGGCGCTCACGGAGATGACCGGTGATCCCAACGTTCTGCTTAGGCCCTCCTCATCAATAGTCATCCCCATGCGTTTTGCTTCATCAGCCATGTTGAGCAGGGTAAGGGTTGGGATTCCCGCGCTCTTAAGTTGGAGCGCCAGGGCAATTTGGCGGTCGATCTGAGTAGAGTTCAGAATGATGCAGACAAGGTCAACCGGGGTCTGCGTTAGAAAGTCTCGGACAATCTTCTCGTCTTCAGAAAAACCATGAAAACTGTAGATGCCAGGAAGGTCAACGACCTGAGTGTAAAGGTCACCGATGATGACTTTGGCGGACATCAGATCGACCGTCATGCCGGGCCAGTTCCCTACTCTTGAAGAGGCTCCGGTGAGGCGATTGAATAGCGTGGACTTGCCCGTGTTGGGCATCCCGATGAGCGCGACTCGCTTCATGCCGCTTTTTGAACGGTTATTTTGGCCGCATCATTGCGCCGAATGATGACCTGAGTGGTACCAATAGCCACTTGAAGCGGACCCTTCAGGATGCCGGCTCTAAGCACGGTAATGGTTTTTCCATATTGGAAACCCAGAGCGCTCAGACGATGATAGAGGGCGTCATCGGCCGAAATGGAAAGAATGGAGGCAGATTCTCCGGGGGCAAGCGCGCACAGGGGGAAAGGCATCAAACAACCTCAGGAAATGATAATCATTCTTGATTATAGGGTAGAAAGAGGTCTGAGAGAAGATAGGCAAGGCAAAAACCATGATTTTATTAATGTTTCTTGTTTAGCAATAAACATATTAATAAATGATCATTGTAAATATTTAGAGACACAATAAGATAAGAACCGTAGGCTTTGTCCTACGACTTTTTGTTGTCTCTCCTATGATGTACTCGTGCCCGCTCAGTCTTCTTGAGTGGGCTTTTTTTGGTGAACCCATGCGCCAAAATGGCGGCGGTCGCTGAAACATTCAGGGATTGTATGGATCCCGTTCCTTGAAGCGTAATGAGGGCATCACAGATCCGAAGGGTAGCCTCTGGAAGCCCTGACTCCTCGTTGCCTAAAAGGATGATGCGATTTTTTGCCTCATCTTGAAATGCCTCTGGAGGAAGCCCTTGGTGCCCTAGGGTGGTACCGATAATCTTGAAATCAGGTTTCAAGCTTGAAAGAGTTTCTCTCAATCGAGGGAATCGAATAAGGGATAAGTACTCAAGCCCGCCCTCTGCAATTCTGTAGGCCGCATCGGAAAGGCCAGTCTGTTGCGGATGATCTGAAATACCCAAATAGCGGTGTCCGTAGAAGGCCAATGTCCGGGCAATGGCGCCTAGATTTTGCGGATTACCGATCCCGTCGAGCAAAAATAAGACCGGGGCGTGGGTCGAAAGCAGGCGGGGGGTCTCGCGATTAAAGTTCTGGATTTCCAGAGTATCGGCAACGGCCACGATGCCCCCATGCAGAACCGTTCCAGAAATCTTGGCCAGTTCCTCCTGAGGCACCATCCGGTAGGGACGACGGTTTTTGGCCATCAAGGCACACCAGGGACCGAGCTGAGGGATCAGCTTTTCATCGTAGAAAAGTCTTTGAACAGAATCAGGGCGCTGTTTGAAAAGAGCGCCAACCGCTGATAATCCAGAAATGGTCCGACTCCGTTGCTTGGAGACCCGCTCCTCCTTTTCTCCAGTGAGCGTCAGCGTTCTGCGGTTGGGGGGTCTTTCTTCAGCCACGTTGTAATGGTCCTTGGATGATAATATTGAATTCTACACGCCGAACGAACGCCAGGCTCAGACTCGGTTAGCCGAA
>CAYFLM010000072.1:0-7147 GCA_964343925.1 uncultured Methylococcus sp. | reverse complement strand
GAAACCTTGACGGTTAAATCTTCTGCACGTATGGCGTTGTGGCGCCTGAAACTCTTCGTTTCGATGGCGAAGAACACCGGATCTGCAGCCCATTATTTCCAGATTCCACCCGAGCGTGTTGTGGAGATGGGGACTCAGGTTACGCTGTAAGTGCATCTCGACAGTCGGGAAAGCCGTATCCCTCAACACGTCATTCAGGCCTACCTTGATGCCCTCTATCGGATTGAGGTGACGCCCGCTTTTGATCTCACCATCGGTGAACATCATCAAGGCCTCGATACGCTCCTTCGATCCAATGGAGTCAGTTGTGCGGCACTTTTGACTGCCTACAATCCTAAAGGGATCGTTCAAGATGAATCACTGAACGAAATCGCTCAGAATCGGCTCCTTGCGATCCTGGAAAATACCGCCTACCTTCTATTTGCCGCTGAAGGTCGATCTCGTGTGGGGGATTGGCCTTCGGAAAAGAGCGTACTCATAGCAGGTATGGCGCTGGATGAAGCCATTAAGCTTGGTCGAATATTCAACCAAAACGCGCTGGTGTATATCCGCTATGGCGAAGCATCTCAACTTATCCTATTGAGGTGATTCCTTAGGGATCTCGTTGCCTTAAGGGTGCAAGAAAAATGCGGTGGCCAGGATGAGATAGGCCACTAACAGCAAAACCCCTTCAAGCCAGTGTGAGCGGCCATCATTACTGATGGAATTGGTAATGAATACTGCGACGCCAATGGCTAGGAGCTCAAACGGATGAAAGTCCAGATTCATCGGTTGTTCCAGGAAACAACCGATGATGACCAGCAAAGGCGCAACAAACATCGCAATCTGTAGGCTCGACCCCGTTGCGATGGCGAGTGCCAGATCAATTTTGTTTTTTCTGGCGAAGCGAATGGCAGCCAAATATTCAACCGCGCCACCAAACAAGGGAATCAGAATGACCCCGGTAAAAAAGGGAGGGAGATGCAGTGTTTCAATGGAATGTTCTAGGCTTCTGATCAGGAGTTCCGAAACCAGTGTCAGCACAATGCTGGCGACTAGGAGACTCACAACCGGGCGGAATGGCAGTCTAGACTGGCTGTAATCCAGTACAACGCGCGAATGTTCACCATTTTTGGTGAGATCTCCAGTCTCATAAAGACCTCGATGTGTGCGCATGGAAAAAACCAACGTGAGTCCATAGTAAGCGAGTAGCAGTATGGATGCGATCAGGCTGAAGGCATCAATCAGGCTCTGGGGTGTAGCTTGTGACGTGGCCCGAATAGCGGCAGGTGCCAGCATCACGGTTAGTGCGAGATTGAGTGAAGAAGCGTTGATACGGGCGACACTTCGATTAAAAGTCTGCTCTTTGTATTTGATACCCCCAGTGAAAATAGCAAGCCCCATAGCAAGGAGTAGGTTTGCAATCAGGGTGCCAGCGATACTGGCCTTGACCAGATCCACGAGACCCTCTGAGAGTGCAACGATAGCGATGATCATTTCGGTTGCATTGCCAAAGGTTGCGTTTAACAACCCGCCCAGACCAAACCCGACACGATCGGCAATACTTTCGGTTGCCGATGCGATGATGGAAGCCAGAGGAATGATGGCAAATCCTGAAAATAGAAAGACCAGGATCGCATTCCATTCGAGGTGATCGCCGAGATAAGCTAATGGAACGAAGAGCAGCATCAGCATCGTGATGCGCTGTCCATCCATCCTTATCGATTTAGGGCCAGAGGAACGGGTCGACATGGACCTTTTAGCAATCAAGGTTGCGATGATGGAGTTCATCCCAAGCCGCTTTCGCTCCATCAAGGAAACCGACAGCGATGGGGTTATCCCTCGGAACAAGATGACCTAGCAACACGATGGGGTAGACGAATCCGTAGGATAGGTAGTAACAGGTATTGTAAATCACTGACGAAAGTTCGTGACTGGAATGGGGCTTCTCGCAGGCTAGGGTAGAGCCCAAAACCGGGGGGAATGGATTCGTTGCAAGGGTATGAGTAGACATCTTAAATTCGATTAAACCTGAATGTATGCCCTATTGTAAATTTACTTCAGAGGATGTTGCACGCTTGGCATCCTGATAGTGCCACAAGCGCCCCGTCAGAATGGTTCTTTAGTTCAATACGTCCATGCTGCATGTTGGTCAAGTTGGCAGCGATGGATAACCCGTGCCCCGTGCCTCCGGTCGTTCTGGATCTTGATTCTTCAAGCCGTACAAAGGGCTGAAAGACGCATTCCAGGGGAGGATCCGGAATGCCAGGTCGCGATGTCTGAGCAGGAATGCAGTGCGAGTAACTATGCGACCACGCTTGGATGGGGTGTAACTCAACAGCATGCGCTGACCATCTGCATTCACCCGTCATTTTGATGGCTCGGTAATGACTCCAAGTGAGTAAGCAGCGCTATCGCAGGCGTTTCTCCATTTCATGAATATGGGTTCAAGGGGATTGGGGGAGGGTGCATCTGCGGTAAGCCTAAGTTGTGCCCAACGGATCCATGTTCTGCCGGCTTCAAAACAACTACCCAAGGGTTCGTCAAAGGCAGAATCACCAAAGCTTTTGATGGTGATTGAGACCGATTGTACTGCTCGTGTGAGTGTTTCTTGGTCTTTCCTAGCCAATCGAGCAGTCCCCTTATGTTGCTCCATCGATAGAGCGAGCTTTTGCATGAACGCATGGATCGCCGGTGGAGTAGGCGGGGATGGATCAGAGAGAGCGCCCCTCGGTATTAAAAGACCTAGAGCCATCATCCCGATGTAAATAATAAGCCAGCGATTCACAATCGATATTGACGAGAAAAAAACAGCTTGAAGACACGTTTTGGCCCTACTTCGATAATAAGACGTGAGCCAAAACAGTAGATGAGTACGGCTTGAGCCAGAATGACATGGTTGGCGAGAAACTGAGGTCGGTTAAAGTTCTCCAAGGCCATTTCAATGATACGTTCGGGGTTTCCCTGATGTATAAACTCTGGAATCAACTCTTCGAGAATAAAAACCACTGAGGTAATCATGCTGTAAAGAAGTGTCCGCCATAGGGTATTGATCACTAGAGGTTGTTTGCCGAAGGCTTTCATCAGGCTGCTTTCATTCAGCAGCAGAAAAACTTTACCGAGGACGAGTGCGGCAATGGTTGCCGAAAAGGAGTGGGCGGGATCGAGACCATAACTGGCTTCGACCAAGTGCCGGATCCACATCGCGATGTGGAGAACAACAAGAAAATAGAGCGTTGGCGCTAAAGCCTTCTTGAACTCATGAGCAACAAAGTGGAAGATCTTGGAAAAGCGCATTATCGAGCCTCGAGAGGAATCCATTGGATGTGTAATAACGATTTAAGAGAGATTTATCGTCGACATGGCCTACTTAAGAAGTTTTTCCTTTGTGGTATTGGGCTGAGCTTGTATTTATCTCAGGTTGCCTTGGCCGAGCAGGTGTCCATTATTACTAACGTCGATGATTGTGCCAATGCCCATACCGTTTTCTACCGCAATCAGCAGGGACTTCTTGGCGTTGCGAGCGAAGTGCCAACGACGGACTGGCCGATGCCGGAAAAAGGTGATCGGCTGCAGGGTGATTTTTCAGTATTAGGGAATGTGCTTGTCGAATATGTGAACAAAACAGGACAGGTTCTCCTTAATATTGAAGCTCGAGAAGCCCCCAAAGACGCGCTCCCGAAGTTAATGAAGCAATTTTGTTCAAAGATTCCGTAAGGCCTATTCTGCTTGAGCGACGGGATTGTGTAGAACCCCGATACCTTCGATTTCGATCGAAACTTCATCACCAGGCTTAAGCCAAATGGGCGGGGTTCGCGCCATTCCTACGCCCTGTGGTGTCCCCGTTAGAATGACGGTACCGGGCAACAAAGTCGTGTCGGCACTTAAAAACTCAATGATGGCGGGCACGTCAAAAATCATGTCATTGGTATTCCAGTCCTGAACCGTCTCGCCGTTAAGGATCGTCTTGATCCCGAGTTGATTGGGGTTGTGGATTTCATCCGCGGTCACCAGCGATGGACCAAGAGGGCAGAAGGTGTCAAAAGTTTTGCTGCGGCACCATTGATGGCCGCCCGCATGTTTTTGCCAATCCCGAGCGCTTACATCATTTGCACAGGTGTAACCCAGCACATAGGACAATGCGTTTTCCCGGCTGACATTACGTGCCGTTTTTCCGATGATGACCGCCAATTCACATTCATAATCTACCTTTGTGCTCTTGAGTTTTCCGGGTAACAGGATCGGATCCCCCGGATTTTGAACTGAGGAAGGCAACTTCATGAACATGATCGGGTATTGCGGGATGGGTGATTGTGTCTCTTCTGCGTGATATCGGTAGTTGAGCCCTATGCCAATGATGGACGATGGAACAATAGGACTAAGGATTTTATGAATAGAGGCCTGTTCTTCCGTTAATGACCATTCTTTAAAAAGATCGCCTTGGATGACTTTGTACTCAGCAACACCCAATTTGCCGGCGTATTCCACGGTTCCAGTTGGAGTGGTGTAGCGAATGATCTTCATAGACTTTTTTTACTCTTAAAAATTGATGCAAACGAGGGATTGACAAGCAAAAGGGATCCCTTCATGATCAGCGTCCCTGTGATTTGGTTGCAGGATCATAATAATAATGAAGGAGAGCTAGATAGGGATCCATCAAAAATAATAATAACGGATCCCCCCACTGCTTCGTGGTGGGACCTAAAAGCAGGCGCCCCCGTCATGCTTTATAGGTTCCACCACGATTTGTTCTCAAACCCCCGCTTTTGAAACCCTACCGTTTCCATCCCATCTCCGAGTGCTTTGAGCCATTGGTCGATCTGACCGATACGGAGTTTAGTTACGTTGATCCGCATCCCTACCTCAAAGCCGGCGCCGATTATGGGGGTGTGAGTCCCTGGCAGCTGAGATCGGGTGTCTATGAGCGTCTAAAGACGGCTAGCCGTTCACTCAGCCAAAGCCACCCCGGATGGAGCCTCCATCTCTTCGACGCTTATCGGCCCATTGCTGTCCAGAACGATATGGTGCGTCTTGAATTCCTTGCGTGGTCTAAAGGTCGGCATGAAGCCGACTTAAGCGAAAAAGAACGCGATCGTATCTATCAGAAGGTCTACCGTATCTGGGCGGTGCCCAGTGACGATCCCGCAACGCCACCGCCTCACAGTACGGGTGCTGCGATGGATCTGACGCTCACCGATTCGAGCGGACGAGAGGTGTGGATGGGGTCGCCCATTGATGAGAACTCCGACCGTTCAAATCCCGATTACTTCAAGATACTGGACCCAGTCGCCCATGATCATCGCAGAGTGCTTTGTGAAGCGATGGAATCCGCCGGGTTTACCCGACATCCTGAGGAGTGGTGGCATTTTAGCTACGGCGATCAAATGTGGGCTTGGCTCACAAGCCACCAAACCGGCCACGCCGAGATGGCCCGATATGGTCGGGCCGATCTCATCTAGTCAGCGGGTTCGGACTAATCCCAATGTCCGCCGGACATTTGCACGGTTGGGAAAAGAATATTGCCTCTGAAGTGTAGCCAATCCAGAAGACCGTCGATCTTGACGTAGTGTGGGTCCGTTTCTTTTGAGCTGATCACAACGATGATGTCGTAACCTTCGATGGCAAATACGGTGAACGATTCACCGCCGATGCTCTCAAAAGCATTGATGACCTTGTAGCCTTTGGATTCGATAGTTTGGGCAAGTTGTTCAGGTGTAACGACACTTTCACCGAAATATTCGGTGAGACGTTCTTCCTTGAATACACCATCGGTATATACGGAGAAGGGCACGGGGTTGTTGTGTTTTGAGAAGAACTTGATAGACATGGCAACTCCTGTTTCGTTATAGCTTCATGATACCCGAAAATTAACGGCTGTAAGGACTCTGCATAGACAGTCAAGCGACACGGTCAACGACCTACGGGTTAGTCCTCACGCCTCTGGGTTACTTTCTAGTTACCTTTTCTTGATGTTTTGTCGGGATGGCAGATACACCCGATGCGGGCAGGAGCCAATTAGGATCGATTCCAATATTCGCATCAGTTTGAGAAGTGGCTTGAGCGCGATTCTAAGGATGTCTTGTCGAGGGATTGCACTATCTTTGAGAAAGGGGATGTATTCACCTATTTGCTGTCTGGACGTAAACCCTGATGAAACCCTCAGCGTTCCATTTTAAACCGCCATTCTGGCTTCAAAACCCCCACCTCCAGACCATTCTGCCCACTCTGTTTAAAGGCAACGGATGCTTTGGGACTCAACGTGAGCGTCTTTCCCTGCCCGATCAGGATTTTATCGATCTTGATTGGTCCTTAGGTTCAGGAGCACGCGGTGTTTTACTTTTGCACGGGCTTTCAGGGTCGTCCCGGTCCCCCTATATCTCGCGTCTTCAAAAGCTATTGTCTGAGCATGGGTTTACTGTGGGAGCCCTCAACTTCAGGGGATGTAGTGGCGTCCTCAACGATACCGCTAATGCATACCACTCAGGGGAAACCAAGGATCTCGATACCATCTACCGTGTCATCGCCCCCCGATTTGAGTCATTGTCCATCGTAGGCTTCTCTCTGGGTGGCAACATGTTACTGAAATGGCTCGGAGAGCAGGGGAGTGCGGTCAGTTTAGCCGCTGCAGTCGCGGTTTCGGTGCCATACGAACTTTCGCGTTGTGCGGATCGAATGGACCGGGGTTTTTCGAGACTCTACCGTGATCTTCTGATTGGGGAACTCAAAGTTTTTGTCGAGGCGAAAAAAGCGCATCTTCTGAGCATTGGTCGCAGGGAAGAGGCCGATCGGCTGATTGAACTAGGTGATCTTTCCAAGTTGCGATCATTCTGGGAATACGATGATCGGGTTGTCGCAAAGCTTTACGGATTTAAGGATGTTCATGATTATTACGCTCAATCCAGTTCGAGAGCCTATTTACGAAAGATCGCAAACTCGACCTTATTAATTCACGCTCAAGACGATCCATTCATGGTCCCTGAGGTTATTCCCTCCCCTCAAGAACTCGGTCCCGATGTGCGTCTTGAAGTCACAGAAAAAGGCGGGCACGTAGGATTCATAGAGGGCCACCAGGCCCTTCGGCCAAAGTATTGGATTGATCGGAGGATACTGTCGTTTCTTTCTGAAGCCTATTCCAAGGACTCTATTCTAACTTGATCGAATTGTGCCT
>CAYFLM010000071.1:3309-7378 GCA_964343925.1 uncultured Methylococcus sp. | reverse complement strand
TAATTGATCGACACCAGATTGAGCTGATTGCCATTGGCAATGGAACGGCGTCACGAGAAACCGATCAGCTCGTCCAAGACCTCATCACCCGCAGTGACCTGGCTAGAATTAGCAAGATAACCGTTTCTGAAGCGGGTGCCTCCGTATACTCCGCCTCAGAACTGGCCGCGCGCGAATTTCCGAATCTTGATGTGTCCTTGCGCGGTGCCGTTTCCATTGCGAGGAGGCTTCAAGATCCTCTCGCCGAACTCGTCAAGATTGAGCCTAAAGCCATTGGTGTGGGTCAGTATCAACATGATGTCAATCAATCTCAACTGGCTCGAAGCCTGGATGCTGTCGTTGAGGACTGCGTTAATGCGGTGGGTGTTGATGTCAATACGGCATCTAGCGCCCTGCTCTCATATGTCTCTGGAATCAGCCCTGGAATTAGCCAAAACATCGTCGATTTCAGGGATCAGAATGGCCCCTTCCGATCTAGAGAAAGCCTTAAGAAAGTCAGTCGATTTGGAGACAAAACTTTTGAACAAGCTGCGGGGTTTTTAAGGATCCGAAATGGTGATAACCCATTGGACGCTTCGGCAGTGCATCCAGAGGCCTATCCGCTGGTAGAAAAAATGCTCACAAAGTCCAATTCTGGATTACATCAAATCATCGGAAACACGGATTTTCTGAAAGCCGTGAATGCTGAAGATTTCACGGATGAGCAATTTGGATTACCAACCGTCAAAGATATTCTCAAGGAGCTTGAAAAGCCTGGGAGGGATCCAAGACCTGAGTTCAAAACCGCTCAGTTTAAAGAAAATGTAGCGAATCTCTCAGATCTTAAATCGGGGATGATGCTCGAAGGTGTGATTACCAACGTAACCAACTTTGGAGCCTTTGTTGATATTGGGGTTCATCAAGATGGTCTCGTACACATTTCCCATCTGGCGGACCGATTTATCAAAGACCCACGTGAAGTCGTCAAAACAGGAGACATCGTCAAAGTTAAAGTATTGGAGGTTGATCTCGCCCGAAAACGGGTTAGCCTCACGATGAAAAGTGAGACCGGGAGTCAATCTCATCAGCCCCATGGTACCCAAGAGAGATCCAGCGCTCAAACGAAACCAGCTTCGGCTAGGAAAGCTCCAAAATCAGCACCACAGCCTCAGGGCGCCATGGCCGATGCCCTTAAGCGGGCACTCCTCAAATGAATATCGACTTTAATCTCGAGCTCCCGGGTTTTTCGGTCATAGTGGCCGTGGTATTGGCAGCGCTCGCAGGCATGCTGGCTGCGCGCAAGATCATGGGCCCCAGCTGGCTTCAGAATCACCAAACTGCCGCAGGCCTCATGCTTTCGGTGTCTGGCACCCTGTATGCCGTTCTGTTGGGTATGTTAGTCGTTGATGCCATGGAAGTCTTTCAAGACACTCGAACCCATGTTGAACAAGAAGCCAACCAACTTGCCGACGTCTACCTGATGGCCGAGCAATTCGGACCACAAAAAAATAGTCAGCTTCGTAAATTGGCAAGAAGCTATGCGCAGGAGGTCATCGAGCGTGAATGGCCCATGATGGCCGAGCGAAGATTGGACCGTAACGCACGGATGATCCTGATTGATCTGATACGTGCAACCGAAGAAATTGAGCCCAAGAATGAGAGAGAGACCGCCATCTACTCCGTCATCGTTCAGAAAGTCTACGACCTCCGCGACTCCAGAAGGCTTAGAACATCCGCCGCCGCCAATCAGACGCCTGCCATTGAATGGCTGGTTCTGTCCGTGGGCGCTTTGATTACAATGGGTTTTACCTTCTTTGTCGCACCCCAAAGCCGCAGAACCCATGGGGTCATGACATTGATGGCTGCACTGATGATCGGCCTCAACCTCTATCTACTGGTTCAATTTGCCTCACCTTTTGCGGGCGATATTTCTGTTGATCCTAGTGCCTTCAAAACAGATCTTGAACTCTTCGATCAGGTCGATGGGAAGATACCTCCCGACTGAATCCGGGTCTAACGGGCACGAACCCCAAACCAAAAATCCCTCAAAGACCAATATCCGATAGAATCATTCGAGATTCCTCTTCCCCGCGCTCATCATGCAAATCACTCCTGGAAAGACAACCGTTGATCTGGTCCGCTCCTTAAGATTATGGATCGACCGAAACTTTATCGAACTTGGCCGCGAACTCAGGCTGAGCTACCTGCCGCCCCTTATGGTTTATCTTGCAGCAGGCATTTCTGGCCTCACCGCTATCGTCGGCACCTTCTTCGTCAAGGAATATCTGGGTCTTTCCGCCGAGTTTCTTGCGGCCTTGGGATTTTGGGCGATGTTGCCTTGGTCTCTTAAGCTACCGATTGGACACCTCGTCGATATTATCTGGCGATTCAAGGGCTGGCTCGTTTTTGTGGGAGCGGCACTGATTGCGGCCAGTCTCCTCATCATGTTCGGGCTTTTGCATGACCGTACCTGGATGGAGACCCTACTGCCCGCTAGTAACTGGTATGTGATTAGCACTCTCCTAGCCCCTGTGGGTTATGTCGTTCAGGATGTCGTCGCCGACGCCATGACGGTAGAGGCAGTGCCCAGAGTGGATGAATCAGGACAACACTATCCCGTCGCGACTGAACGACTCATGCACTCTACAATGCAGACGCTAGGCCGCGTGTCAGTCATCTTTGGGACACTCATTGTGGCTCTCGTAAACGTCCTGGTTTTTTCAGGGTCCGAAAGTTTGGGAGAGACTCAGAAGGTAACCCTCTATGAGCATCTCTACCTGATGGCGCTCAGCATCCCCGTTATTTCCTGTTCTGGTGTTTTTTTAGCCGCCTGGCTCTGGCGTCAACAAAGACGCCGCCTTCGAAAGATGGGCTACACCCGAATCGAAGTCGACCGGATGACCGTATTTCATGGTGAGAGTACACAACCGAACTGGTGGATTTTGGGGGGTGGACTTGCATTTACACTCGTCTCGATTTTAGTTGGGATGGCCTCTTGGAAGTTCGGTCAGGAGGCCATCTTCCTCATATCGACGTCCATCATCCTGGCGTTACTTTATCGTTTGACGCGCGAAATGAATGCCGATGCCAGAAAGGTTCTGGTCGGCACAGCGGTGCTTATTTTCTTCTTTAGAGCTTCTCCGACTCCAGGGCCTGGATCCAGCTGGTGGATGATTGATGAACTCGGATTTGACCAATCATTCATGGCACGTCTTTCGTTGATCGGAAGTGTCCTAAGCCTTGCTGGACTGTTCTTGTTTCGAAGACTCATGGCGGAACGCTCTATCAGCTATATCGTTGGCCTTCTGACACTGGTTGGAACGGTCCTTTCCCTTCCTACCATCGGCATGTTTTATGGTCTACACCACTGGACAGCCTCATGGTCTGGGGGACTCATTGATGCTCGATTCATCGCTATCATTGATACCGCGCTCGAATCCCCACTGGGACAGATCTCTATGGTGCCGATGCTGGCCTGGATTGCACATTCGGCACCGAATCACCTAAAGGCCACTTTTTTTGCTGTCATGGCCTCCTTCACCAATTTGTCATTGGCCTTGGCTCAACTAGGGACCAAATACCTCAATGAAGCCTTCAAAGTGACACGCGAAGTCAAGAATGCAGCGGGCGATGTTTCCGTTCCTGCGGACTATTCTGAACTGGGTCATCTGTTGATCGGCTCAACGCTCATCAGTCTCGTGATTCCTTTCACGGCCATTTTGATCGTAAAGCTTTTCAGGCTTCGTAGCGTCTGATTGTTGAAAATGCCAAGAAATGCCATCGTATACAATAAGACTCCCCACACGACTTCAGTCTCTCAGCCCACCAGCATGCTCTCCTTCCTGAGACTCCTCAAACAACGCTACGAGCAGGTCCTCGAGTTCTCCAAGGGCCTTGATCACACCCATCGCCAAGATTTCAGGCGCATCACTCGGACACTGGCATTCACGGAGTCATACCTTGAAAAGGCGGAGATCTTCGCCCGACACCCGGAAATGCCAACCCACATCGCCGTTTTAGGTCCGACACAATCCGGCAAGAGTTCTGTCATCAATTGGCTGTTGCAGGATGAAGCGGCCGAAATGAGCCC
>CAYFLM010000071.1:0-3209 GCA_964343925.1 uncultured Methylococcus sp. | reverse complement strand
GCAAGAGTTCTGTCATCAATTGGCTGTTGCAGGATGAAGCGGCCGAAATGAGCCCCTTGGCGGGGTACACAGTTCATCCCCAAGGGTTTTCAATTGGTGATGATCCTCATCAATATGAGGGGCTAGCCGGCTATTTTCGAAATTACGCCCGCTGCCATCGACGTGAATTAAATCATGGGCAACTCGATAGTTACTCACTCGATGAGATCGCTGTCAGCGCCGCCACAAATGCCCTACAAGGGACCATCATCTGGGACAGCCCGGACTTTGACTCCGTTGAATCGGAGGGGTACCGGGATGCTGTCCTCAGAACGGCCGCTCTCGCCGACATCATCATCCTGGTCATCAGTAAGGATAAATATGCCGATCTTTCGGTTTGGGAACTGCTCTCTTTGCTTGAGCCGCTGGGACAGAAAACCTTTATCCTGCTGAATAAAACAGACCCATCCTCTGCCGAAACCCTCACCCGCTCACTCCATGAGAAGTGGAAATCCGTTCGCTCGGACAACCCACCTCCCATACTGAGCCTCCCCTATCTCGGAGGGGGGCAGGGGCTGGTGGATTGTGATGCGCAGCGTGCACAACTGCTTGAAGCCCTGAGCCAGGCCAGACGAAGCTCATACCGTGCGGAATATACCCGCCACTGCAAAGCCTTGGTGAACACCCACTGGACTCAATTCATCGAACCGCTGCTTGCCGAGCATCGACTGGAGGCCCAATGGCATGAGCGCCTTGAGGAAGCTCAACGGGAAGCGATGGGTCGTTACGAGCGAGACTACCTCAATCACCCAAACCACTATGAAACCTTTCAACGTGCACTTGCCGAACTTCTGACTTTACTCGAACTACCTGGAATTGGTGGTGCCCTTTATGCCGCGAGACGGGCCGTAACTTGGCCTGTCAGGCAACTCACCCAACTGGGTAAAGCGGGCCTTTCCAAGTCAATCAGCGAGCGATCCGGTGAGCCTGCGATTTTGCACCAACTTGCAGAGCACAGCCTGATTCGAATGGGCGAGGGTATTTTGATGAGTGCCGCGTCGGATCCCTTAGAAAGAATCTGGTGGACGGATCTTAACCGGCAACTGACCCAACAGAAGACCTCGTTGCTTCAAGCTTTTGATCAGAGCGTGCTCGACTATCAAGCAGCGTTCCAGCCAGAAATCGAGAAAACAGCGCATAGCCTCTATGAGCATTTGCAACAGCATCCCATGGTGCTCAATACACTCAGAGCCACACGTGTCTCCACAGATGCGATGGCACTCGCCATGGCCCTTCACACAGGGGGTATTGGTGTACAGGATTTCGTGATTGCTCCCGCCATGCTCGGCGTGACTACACTGCTTGCGGAAAGTGCTATCGGTCGGTATATGAACCGAGCGCAGGAGCAATTGAAACTTCGTCAAAGAGAAGCGGTCGAGCAACTCTTTGCTGCGCACCTCACGACGCCACTTTCGCGTATGACCGAACTCCTCGACCCTGCGACAAGACTCAACATTTCAGCCGAAGTACTGGCTGAAGCGGAGCATCTTCGACACGCCCCATGAGCTTGATGTCATCTCAATCTGATCAATCCATGGGCGGTTATGAGTCCTTACTTCATGCGGCCCGAGATTGGGCTCGGCAAGCCGGTGATTCCTATTGGTTTTCGCCTTCGGACCTTGAAGCACTCCAAAGTCTTGAAGACCGGAGCCCAAGCACCCTCTTTGATCCCAGCACTCAAAGACCTCTAGTAGCGGCATTCTTTGGCGGAACGGGAGCCGGCAAGAGCACGCTCCTGAATCGACTTGCCGGACAAGCGATTGCCAAAACCGGGGTTGAGCGGCCCACTTCCCGGGAAGTCTCGCTCTACCTCCACGCCAGTATCAACACGCAGCAACTGGAGCGCCACTTTTCACTGAATGGCATCCGCATGGCTCAACATCAGGATGACGCGGCCCGGAGCATTCTCTGGATAGACATGCCGGATATCGACAGCGTCGAGACCCAAAACCTTGAACTCGTTAAATCCTGGCTACCGCATATCGATGTATTGATCTATGTCGTAAGTCCGGAACGGTACCGCGACGACCGAGGCTGGCAAATCCTACTCGAACATGGCCGTGATCACGCTTGGGTATTTGTCATGAACCAGTGGGATCGTGCCCACCCGTTGCAGCTTGAAGCCTTTGAAACCATGCTCAAAGCTGCGCATTTCAAATCACCGGTCATCCTCAAAACGGACTGCCGCGAGAGTCATCTAAGGGCCAATGATGAATTTGAAACCCTCAAGGCCATTCTTCTTGAGATTTCAAATCGTCACAACTTACAGCAACTTGAAATTCGAACTGAGGAAGCACGATTCGAACATCTTGAGGCTACCATTCACAAGCTTCTAGACCGCCTAGGTTCAGAAATCAATTATTTGGATCTTCAAAAGCCTTGGGAGAACATCAGCCAGCAAGCGGAGAAAGACCTGATGGCTGGACTCGAATGGCCTATGCGGGCCCTTGTGAGAAGATTTGTCGGAGCGGATGCCAACCCACTCAAAAAGTCTAGCGCAGAGCTTCAAGAAAGCTTAACCAGAGATCCCCTTAATAGGTCGGAGCCATTACCCCTATGGGATGACTGGGCGATGGGTCGACTTCAGGATGCTTTTGATCGCCTCATTGTAGAAGCCGGCCAAAGGGGCTTACCGATGCGCCCGCTGAAATCCGAACTGGATGTTTTAGCCCATGAAACCGGCCACAGAATCACCACCCAGGCACAGCTCGGCCTTCGCCTTGCACTAGCAAGACCAGGCTCGCTGCCGCAACGATTGGGACTCAGAGCCGCAGGAACGCTATCCGTCTTGCTGCCCCTAGCAGCAATGGTATGGGTTGCCTTTCAGGTCACCAAAGGCTACTACGACAGCGCAACCCTACATCTCGATTATTTGGGCAGCGATTTTGCTATCCACAGCCTATTGCTGATTTCGGTTGCATGGCTACTCCCCTTCTTTGCCTACACGCGACTTAAACCTTCGCTCGAAAGAACCGGTTACAAAGGCCTTGAACGGGCGGTTCATCAGACCCTTTTAGCCGTCCTTAGTGATGCCGACGGGTTACTTAAAAAGAAGGACCAGGAGAGAGGGGAAGTGCGAATTCAGGCCGAAAAATTCCTGAATCATTTACCAGGCAAAGGCCGAGGAACAACAGAATCCCTAACGGGCATTCTCGAGCGGATTCTTCCGT